>CAMTXV010000001.1:0-13326 GCA_947085665.1 uncultured Sinobacteraceae bacterium
CGCCGCCTGTGAGGGCGCTCGCCGCTCTCGCGGCTTGCTGTGAGGACGGGCGCGTTGCGCCCTGTGAGGAAAAGCGATCACGACACCGCTTCTCTTTGCTGCTTGATGAGTGCACCCAATGCGCCGAGCAGGAGATGCAGCTGCTTCAGTACGGGCTCGGTCTGCTCCTTGGCGAGATAACCAAGCTGATTGCAAATGATGAGTAGGGTATCGACTTCTGAAAGCGATCCACGGGCGATGATGAGGTAGTGGGAAAACTCTTCGCGTCCATTGCGTGCAGCGCCTTCCGCAATATTCACGGGCACACTCACCGAGGCGCGACGCAGCTGTGAGGTCAGCCCATAAAGTTCGTCCTTGGGAAGATGCTCGCATAGCCCGTAGACGAGCTTGACCAGCGCGATGCCGTCTTGCCAAACCCGCAAGTCATAGTGCTTTCTGAAAGCCATATTGGAGTCTGCGTTTCCTCACAACAAAGCCGGGCGCAAGCCCGGCTTTGTGTCCTCACAGCGATGTTGCGCAGCAACGAGCGCCCTCACAGGCGGCGAAGCCGCCGCCCTTACGGCTTGTCTTTGACCTCGGTGAACTCGGCATCCACCACGTCATCGGCCTTGGCCGCACCCGGTGCGGCACCGGCACCGCCCATGTCGGCACCTGCACCGCCGGCGCCGGCGGTGGCGCGCTGCATCACGGGGCTGGCGACGGTCATCAGCTCCTGCGTCTTGGCTTCGATGGCGGCCTTGTCGTTGCCCTTGGCGGCTTCGCGCAGCTCATTGATGGCCTTTTCAATCGCGGCCTTCTCGTCGGCGCTCACGCCTTCGCCCAGATCTTTCACGGCCTTCTCGACGCCACCGGCCATCTGGTCGGCGCTGTTGCGGGCGGTGATCAGCTCGGCGACCTTCTTGTCTTCTTCGGCGTTCACTTCGGCGTCGCGCACCATCTTGGCGATCTCGTCTTCCGACAGACCCGAGTTGGCGGTGATGCGGATGCTCTGCTCCTTGCCCGTGGCCTTGTCCTTTGCTGTGACATGCAGAATGCCGTTGGCGTCGATGTCGAAGATCACTTCCACCTGCGGCTGGCCGCGCGGTGCGGCTGCGATGCCGGTGAGGTCGAAGCGACCCAGGCTCTTGTTGGCGGCGGCAATTTCGCGCTCGCCCTGGTAGACCTGAATCGTCACGGCCGTCTGGTTGTCATCCGCCGTGGTGAAGGTTTCGCTCTTCTTGGTGGGGATGGTGGTGTTCTTCTCGATCAGCTTGGTCATCTTGCCGCCGAGGGTTTCGATGCCGAGGCTGAGCGGAGTCACGTCGAGCAGCAGCACGTCCTTGCGGTCGCCCGAGAGCACGCTGCCCTGGATGGCAGCGCCAGCGGCCACGGCTTCATCCGGGTTGATGTCCTTGCGCGGCTCCTTGCCAAAGAAGTTCTTCACGGCCTCCTGCACCATCGGCATGCGGGTCTGGCCGCCGACGAGAATCACTTCGTCGATGTCGCCAATCTTCAGGCCCGAGTCCTTGAGCGCAATGCGGCAGGGCTCCATCGACTTGGCGATGAGGTCTTCCACCAGGCTTTCCAGCTTGCTGCGGGTGAGCTTGAGGTTGAGGTGCTGGGGCACGCCGTTGACGGCAGTGATGTAGGGCTCGTTGATGTCGGTCTGAGTCGAGGACGACAGCTCGATCTTTGCTTTTTCAGCAGCCTGCTTGAGGCGCTGCATGGCGAGCGGGTCCTTGCGCAGGTCCTGGCCCTGCTCTTTCTGGAACTCCGCAGCGATGTAGTCGATCACGCGCTGGTCGAAATCTTCGCCGCCCAGGAAGGTATCGCCGTTGGTGGCGAGCACTTCAAACTGCTTCTCGCCGTCCATGTCGGCGATTTCGATGATGGAGACGTCGAAGGTGCCGCCGCCCAGGTCATACACGGCCACTTTCTTGTCGCCCTTGACCTTGTCTACGCCAAAGGCGAGTGCTGCGGCGGTGGGCTCGTTGATGATGCGCTTGATGTCGAGGCCGGCGATGCGGCCGGCGTCTTTCGTAGCCTGGCGCTGGCTGTCGTTGAAGTAGGCGGGCACGGTGACCACGGCCTCGGTCACGGCCTCACCGAGATAGTCCTCGGCGGTCTTCTTCATCTTCATCAGCACTTCGGCGCTGATCTGCGGCGGGGCGAGCTTCTTGCCCTTCACATCCACCCAGGCATCGCCGTTGTCGTTCTTGAAGATGGTGAACGGACTGTGCTGAATCGCCTTCTGGGTTTCCTTGTCGTCGAAGCGGCGACCAATGAGGCGCTTGGCGGCAAACACGGTGCCCTTGGCGTTCATCACGCTCTGGCGCTTGGCACTGCGACCCACCAGCACCTGGCCGTCGTCGGTGTAGGCAACGATTGACGGCGTGGTGCGCTCACCTTCGCTGTTCTCGATGATCTTGACGTTGCCGCCTTCGAAGATGGCCACGCAGCTGTTGGTGGTACCGAGGTCGATGCCGATGATCTTGCCCATGTCTGGATGCTCCGTTGTGTTCGTTGAATGGTGTCGATTTGTGGGGCTGCGGTTGGTTTTCAAGAGGTGCTGCGGGTGAGGACGGGCGCCACGCGCCCTGTGAGGGCGATGAACGTCGCTTCGCTGATTCATCTGTGAGGGCGCCGCCGTTGGCGGCTGTGAGGGAAATCAACCGCAATGGCCGCGTTTGCCGGCGGCTGATGTCCCTCACAGGGTGCGAAGCACCCGCCCTAACAGCAGTGCCGCGAATGCGGCACGCGCCCTCACAGGGCCGCAAAGCGGCCCGCCCTTACCCCTGAGCCACTACCACCAGCGCCGGCCGCAGCAGTCGGTCGTGCAGGGTGTAGCCCTTCTGCATCACGCTCAGCACATGGTTGGCCGGTACTTCACCGGCAGGCGCCATGCTCATGGCCTGGTGCAGCTCGGCGTTGAAGGGCTGGCCGACAGGGTCTACCGGCTTCACGCCGTTTTTCTCCAGCGCGGAGAGCAGCTGTTTCAGCGTCATGGCCATGCCCTCGACCAGCGCCTTGGCCACACCTTCCGGTGCCGGGCCAGCAGCGCGCATGCCGAGTTCGAGCGAGTCGGTCACGCCGAGAAAATCGCGCACGATGTCTTCCGCCGCGAACTTCTTGGCCTTGGCGGCTTCGTTTTCGGCGCGGCGGATGCGGTTTTCGGCTTCGGCCGCGGCCCGCAGCTGGGCATCGCGCGCGGCGGGCACGGCCTGCTGGGCTTCGAGCAGCTGGATTTTCAGGGCCTCAAGCTCTGCACTCAGGGTTTCAATGGACAGCTCAGCGGCTTCCGGCGTCGATTCAGGGGCGTCGGTCATGATTTTTAGTTGGGGTTGAGTGGCGCGTTCCCGTAACGCGCCCTGCCTAGCCAGTGGGGTCAGGCGGCCAGGGTTTCAAGGTTTGAGGTGATGCAGGGCTCCCGCGGGGCAATGCCCACCAGCGCGTCAATCTGCTGGCAATCGGACAAGGGCCGCACCTGGGCGAAGAGTGCCGCCGCTTCGGGGTAGTTGCGCGCCAGCCACACCAGCCACTGCTTGAGGCGGCCCGGTGCGAAGCGCTCGGGCAGCTTGTCGCGCTGCTGGGTCCAGAAATCCTGCACCAGCAACCGCACGGCGGCCCAGTCCAGCGCGGTGTACGCCTCGCCAGCGGCGGCAGCGCGAATTTGCACCGCGAGATCAGGGCAGGCCACCAGCCCGCGGCCCAGCATGTAATGCGCAGCACCCGTGACGGCGCGGCAGCGCTGCCAGTCGGCCACGCTCCAGAGTTCACCATTGGCGTAGACGGGCACGCTCACCACGGCCTGAATGCGTGGAATCCACTCCCAGTGCGCGGGCGGGTTGTAGCCATCGGTCTTGGTGCGGGCATGCACCACCAGTTCGGCGGCACCGCCCTCGGCGAGCGCGCGGGCGCAGTCCAGTGCGGGCCCGGTGTCGTCGTAGCCCAGGCGCATCTTGGCGGTGACGGGGATGTGCGCCGGCACACTCGCGCGCACGGCGCGCACGATGCGGTGCAGGAGTTCTGGCTGGCGCAGCAGCACCGCGCCGCCGCAGGAGCGATTCACGGTTTTGGCCGGGCAGCCGAAGTTGAGGTCGATGACCGGCGCGCCCAGCGTGCAGGCCAGCGCGGCATTTTCGGCCAGCGCCTCGGGGTTGGAGCCCAGCAACTGCACCCGCATGGGCGTGCCGGCGCGGGTGCGCGATCCCAGCAGCAGCTCCGGTGCATGGCGACGAATCACCGAAGGCGGCAGCAGCACGTCGTTGACGCGAATGAATTCGGTGACGCACCAGTCCACGCCGCCCACGCGGGTGAGCACGTCGCGCAGGATGTCGTCCACCAGCCCCTCCATCGGGGCCAGCGCCAGCGTGAGATTCATAGTCGCAGCAGCACGGAGCCCCAGGTCATGCCCGCGCCCACGCCCACCAGCAGCAGGGTCTGGCCCGCCTGAATGCGGCCATCGCGCACGGCGGCATCGAGCGCCAGCGGCACCGAGGCGGCAGAGGTATTGCCCTGACGGCTGACGGTGGTCACTACCTTTTCAATCGGCAGGCCCAGCTTGTCCGCCGTGGTGTTGAGAATGCGGATATTGGCCTGGTGCGGCACCAGCCAGTCGACATCGGCCACGGTTTTGCCGCTGTGGTTCAGGGCCTCGTGCGCGCACTCGGCCAGCACGCGCACGGCGGTGCGGTACACCGCCTGCCCGTCCATCTGCACGAAGGGACTGCCGCGCAGCACGCCGTTGGCGATGCCGCCATCGACCGACAAGATGTGCGCCAGCGAGCCGTCGGCATGCAGATGGCTGCTGTAGATGCCGGGCTCGGGGGAGGGCTTGAGCACCACCGCACCCGCCCCGTCACCAAACAGCACACAGGTGCGGCGGTCGTTCCAGTCAAGCAGGCGGGAGAACACTTCAGCCCCCACCACCAGCGCACAGCGATGGGCGCCGCTCGCCACCAGCTTGTCGGCCAGGGCCATCGCATAGATGAAGCCCGTGCACACCGCCTGCACGTCAAAGGCCGCGCCCTGCTTCACGCCCAGCTTGGCCTGCAGAAGGCAGGCGGTGGAGGGCATCACCATGTCGGGGGTGGTGGTGGCACACACGATCAAATCGACCTCGTCGGCCGTGACGCCCGCGGCTTCCATCGCGCGCAGGCAGGCCTGGTGTGCGAGGTCGCTGGTCATCTCGCCTTCGGCGGCCACGTGGCGCGATTCGATGCCGGTGCGCGAGACGATCCACTCGTCGCTGGTATCGATGCGCGATTGCAGCTCTGCGTTGCTGACACTGCGCGCCGGCAGGTAGCTGCCGGTACCGGCGATGCGGGAATAGAGTCTGTCCATGTGACTAGGCTACCGGTTATTGAAGATCCAAAAAAAGCCCCGCAGTGCGGGGCCTTCTCTTGCAACTCATCTTGCAGCTGAGGGCATTCAGAAGTTGTAGCGAACGCCGACATTGAACTCTTCGCTGTCGTCCACGAAGGTGCCGCCACCGGAGATCGCCCAGTTGGCGTTGAAGCTGTAGACCGCACCCACCGAGAAGGCGACGTCGCTGTTGTTGTAGATGTCGACGTAGGCAATGCCGCCGTTCAGTTCGAGCTGAGGTGCCACCAGGGCGCGCAGACCGCCGCCGAAGGTGTAGCCAGTCTCGGAATCGCCGCCATCCGGGTCGGCGTACAGCAGGCCGCCGGTGATGTTGAGATCGAGCGTGTTGTTGAGGGCGTGGCGGTAGCCAAGCTGGCCGGTGAGCAGGTTTCCGTTTTCAAACACGGTGCCATCGGCCTTGATGAAGAACTGGGGGTTGAGCAGGAACGAGCCGCCGAGACGGAAGGCGTCGTCGTTCTCCGGGATCACATAGCTGCCTTCGAGGTAGTTGTACGACAGGCCATCGGCCATGGCCGACAGCGGCAGGGCGAGTGCAGCGGCAACACAGAGTTTTTTCAACATTTGGGGGGTCCTCTTCTTTTGTTTATGGACTGCCGGATTCGGCAGCGCCCCTATTGTGACGATCTTGTGACGGTTTGACGCTCTTGCTGCTTATGCCGGCATGGTGTAGCGCGTTGGGTCTGGCAGCCCCGCTGCCATGAAGCCCTCGCGGCGAATGCGGCAGGAGTCGCAACGGCCGCAGGCGCGGCCCTCGGCGTCGGCCTGGTAGCAGGACACCGTCTCGGCAAAATCGACCCCGAGGGCGGTGCCCTTCTGGATGATGTCGGCCTTGGTAAGCGCAATCAGCGGCGTGTGCACGGTGAAGCCCGCGCCCTCGACCCCCGCCTTGGTGGCGACACTGGCGAGGTGCTGAAAAGCCTCGATGAAGGCGGGGCGGCAGTCCGGGTAGCCCGAGTAGTCCACCGCATTGACGCCAATGAACAGGGCCTTTGCGCCCACCACTTCGGCCTGGCCCAGCGCGAGAGCAAGAAACATGGTGTTGCGCGCCGGCACATAGGTGACGGGAATGCCGCTGGTTTCACTCTCTGGCACCGCAATGCGGTGGTCGGTGAGCGCAGAGCCACCGATGGCGTCGAGATTCACCTGGATGTGCTTATGGCTGGCCGCACCCAGACGCTGTGCGACCCGCACGGCGGCCACCAGTTCGGCGCTGTGGCGCTGACCGTAGGCCACCGACAGCGCATGGCACTCGTAGCCCTCGGCCTTGGCCATGGCGAGCACGGTAGCGGAATCGAGCCCGCCCGAGAGCAGCACCACAGCCTTGGGCGCCGCACTCATCGGCCCGGCTCCTCGCCCCAGAGCACCTTGTGCAGCTGCAACTGCATGCGCACCGGCAGGCGGTCAGCCACCACCCAGTCGGCCAGCTCGCGCGGCTTGATCTGGTGGTGGCTGGGCGAGAACAGCACATCGCAGCGGCTGGTGAGCTGGTGCTCGGCCACGATGCCTCGCGCCCAGTCGTAGTCCTCGCGCGAGCAGAGCACGAACTTCACTTCATCGCGGGGCGTCAGCAGGGCCAGGTTCTGCCAGCGGTTCTTGCTGACCTCGCCCGAGCCCGGTGTTTTCACATCGACAATGCGCGCCACGCGGGCGTCCACACCGCTGATGTCGATGGCCCCGCTGGTTTCGAGCGACACGGAATAGCCGGCATCGCAGAGTGCGGTAAGCAGCGGCAGGCAGTTCTTTTGCGCCAGCGGCTCGCCGCCAGTGACGCAGACATGCCGCACGCCGTGGGAGGCCACGTTCTCGACCAGTTCAGGCACCGTGCGCCAGTCGCCACCATGAAAAGCGTACGCGGTATCGCAATAGCCGCAGCGCAGCGGGCAGCCGGTGAGCCGCACGAACACCGTAGGCCAGCCCACAAACGACGATTCGCCCTGCAGCGAGCAGAACACTTCGGTGATTTTGAGCCTCGCTACCGCCGCCGCTTGCTGCGGGGCGAGAGGCAGATCGTCCGCAGGCACGGCGCGCAAACTCTAAGGCGTCTGGGTCAGACGCTGGCGGGCCAGGCCTGCCGCGTTGGAGTTGGGGTAATCCTTCATCACCCGCCGCCAGCTGGCCTTGGCCTGGTCAACCTGCTTTAGCTCCACCTGGGTCAGGCCGCTCTTGAACAGGGCATCTGGCACCTTGGGGCTGGCGGGAAACTTCTCGATGAGGGCGGTGTAGGAATCCAAAGCCGGCTTGTACTGGCGCTTCACGTACTGCGACTCGCCCAGCCAATACCAGCCATTGTCGGCAAAGTTGCCCTGCGGCCATTTGTCGAGCATGCCGCGAAAGGCAACGATGGCATTGTCGTACTTGCCGGCCTTCAGAAAATCGAAGGCCTTCAGGTAGGCCGCCTGCTCTTCCGCTGCGGTGGCGGTGTTGTCGCTCGCGGCGGGCGCTGCAGGGGCGTAGACCACCGGTGGCACCACTGGCGGCGCCGACAGCCCGAGGCTGGCATCGCCCGGAGTTGCCGGCGCGAGCGGCGCAGCAGGCTGGGTTTCCAGCTTCTGCAAACGTCGCTCGACATCACTGCCCACATCCTTGCTGCGACGCGTCTGGGTATCCAGCTCAAAACGCAGCCGCTCAATTTCGCCGCGCAAGGTGCGCAGCTCGTCCTGCATGCGGGTGTCGTCCTTGTTCTCCACCGCGTTGATGCGGCGGTTCACCTCGTTCAACTTGCCTTCCACCGCCCGCATGCGAATTTCCTCGGGCGAGAGGGGTTCCTCACCCGTGCGGGACATGGGCGTGCAGGCGGCCGTTGCGAGCGCAGCGGCCAGCAGGGCAACGAGGGGAAAGGATTTCATGCTTCGCAGTACCGGTATGACAGAACGAGTGGAGCCGGCCGATTAGGGCTGGGTCACTTCAACGCGGCGGTTCTGGGTGTAAGCGCTTTCGTCAGAGCCGGGCACGGCGGGGCGTTCCTTGCCGTAGCTGACGATCGCCAGCTGCGAATCGGTGACGCCGAGAGCCTTCAGCTCGCGGGCGACGGTCTGTGCGCGACGCTCGCCGAGGGCAATGTTGTATTCAGCCGAACCGCGCTCGTCGGTGTGACCTTCAAGGCGCACCTTGGCGGCTGGCGACGAGGTGAGGTACTTGCCGTAGTTGGCAATCACGCCCTGACCGGCGGTGTCGATATCGGCGCTGTCGTAGCCGAAATAGACGACGCGGGCCGAGAGGTCATAGCCGGCCGATGCCGTGGGCACCGCAGAGCCAATGGAGCTGCCGCTGCCCACACCGCTACCACCGGTGCCGGCCGTTGAAATGCCCGAATCCACCGAGGAGCTGGCGGGCGGCGGCGGCAGGGGCTTGGCGGCACGGCTGGAGCAGCCGGTTGCGGCAACAGCGGCAAGCAGGGCGGCGGCGAGGACGAAATTCTTGTTCACGTAAAACTCCTTGAAGCGATGATTTGAAGGTGAAGATGACTGAGTCGCTAGTGCGTCAGTCATCGAATAAAGAGGAAAGCCGGAATTCAGCCCCTATGAAACAGGGCGCCGATGACCAACCAGTGAATACGCGCTATGTAGTGACGCGCACACCAGATTCAAGAGCACGCAGAAGCCTGCACATCAGCGATTGGAAGGACCCCAGGCCGGTTCGCGCACTTCGCCGGGCTGGCGCAGACGCTGCCGCACGCGGCCGTCGGTGGTCACCGTGGCCAGTTCGGCATTGCCGCGGCCGGCGGTGGCGTAGATCACCACCGAGCCGTTCGGTGCAAAGCTGGGGCTTTCATCGAGCGGGCCATCGGTGAGGCTGCGGAGCGAGCCCGACTGCAAATCGACTGTCGCAATCGTGTAGCGCCCGCCATCGGCATTCACCACCAGCAGGCTCTTGCCATCGGGCGCGAAGCGGGGGCGCAGGTTCTGCCGGCCCTGGAAAGTCACGCGGCGCGGTTCGCCACCGTTGATCGACATGATGTAGACCTGCGGCGAACCGCCGCGATCAGACGTAAAGGCAATTTGCAGGCCGTCCGGCGACACGGTGGCTTCGGTGTCGATGCCGTAGTGGTCGGTCAGGCGCTTGCGGGCGCCGCCGTTCAAGTCCACCAGGTAGAGATCGGGGTTGGTTTCAAACGAGAGCGTCACCACCAGGCGGCTGCCATCCGGCAACCAGGCCGGCGCACCGTTGATGCCCTTCTCGGAAACCACCTTCTTGAGGTCCCCCGAGGCCAGGGTGTGCACGTAAATCGAGGAGCGACCGCGCTCATAGCCCACATAGGCCAGCTTCTTGCCGTCTGGCGACCAGGCCGGCGACATCAGCGGCTCCCGCGAGGTGGCGATGGTGCGCGGATTGAAGCCGTCAGCATCGGCCACGATCAGCTCGAAGCGACGGCCGGGGCCGAAGCCTGAAGCGGTGACATAGGCGATCTGGGTGTTGAAGTAGCCCTTGGTGCCCGTGAGCTTCTCGTAGATGAGATCGGCGATCTGGTGACTGACTACGCGTAGCTGGTCGGGGCCGACGGCCGGCATGTCGAAGCCCAGCAGCTGCGCACCACGGGTGGCATCCATGAGGAAGAAACGCACGGCCACACCGCGTGCGGTGCGCGACAGCGAACCCACCACGAGATTTTCCATGCCCACCGCGCGCCAGTTGCGGTAATCGATCTTGGCCGGCTCGGTGGGCTTCTCCAGCATGTCGGTGCGGGGAATGGTGCGGAACAGGCCCGAACGCACCAGGTCGGCCTCGACAATCTGCGCGACGTCGAAGGCAATGTCGCCCGGCGTGGCAAAGGGCACGATGGCGATGGGCTTGGCGCCCACCTCACCACCATCGACTTCAATTTCCAGCTGGGCGTGAGCCACGGAGGCCCCCAGCAGCAAGCTCAGGAGTGGCAGCTTCAGCAAGGAAAGCAGGCGTTTTTGCAGTTTCATGGTTATTTCTTCACTTACCGGGCCGCGAGGCCACTAGTTTAAGGCCTGAAGGTAATGGTGACTTCCGGCACGAACGCTGAGGGCTCGGAGGGCAGCGGCAACGGCGAAGCCTTGTTGGCCGCGGCAATCACCGAGTCATCGAGCAGCTGCGAACCGCAGCTACTGACAATGGCAGCATTGATGACCTGACCGTTGGGCAGCATGCGGATCTTGATCTTGCAGGAGAAATTGTCGGACCCCGGCTGACGCAGCCAGTTCCGCTGCAAGGTGGCCGCGAGCGCACGCGCCCAGAGCTTCTGCGAATCTGCGCGAATGGCCGCCATGCGGGCGTTCTCTTCGGCCGCCAGCTGCGCGGCCAGGGCTTCCGCCCTCGCCTTCTCTTCTGCCTTGCGCTTGTTCTCGGCAGCTTCCGCGGCCTTGCGCTTGGCGTCTTCGATGGCTTTCAGGCGGTTCTGCTCTTCGATCAAGGCCTGCTGACGTGCCTGCTCTTCGGCTTGCTTGCGCGCAGCCTCCTCGGCCTCGCGCTTGGCCTTTGCATCGGCTTCCAGGCGTGCTTTCTCCTGCGCGACCTTGGCCTGCTCTTCAGCGATGCGGCGCTGCTCTTCCGCCTTTTGCTGAGACAGCAGGATTTCCTCCTGCTTCTTGATGACCTCTTCGACGCGCTTCTTCTCGGCCGCTTCAGCCTCTTTGCGCAGTTTCTCGGGGTCGGGCTTCGGCGGCTCGGGCTTGGGCGGCTCGGGCTTCGGGGGTTCCGGCTTTGGCGGCGGCGGCTTGACCGGCTCCGGCTTCACGGGCTCAGGCTCCGGCTCAGGTGGCTTGGGCTCGGGCGGCTTGGGCTTCACGGCTTCCACCACCGTCACCGGCTTCTCACCGACCACGGGTTCTTCCAGCAGCACGGCCTGGATGATGACTTCTTCCGGCGGCTTGGGAGAGCAGCGCACGCCGAACACCAGCACCGCGCCGATCAGCAGGTGACCAATGGCGGCCAGCAACAGCTGCCGCGGTGTTACCGGGAGGTCGCCAGCATCCTGCAGGCGTTGATTGACTTCGCTCACTTGCGGGCTGGCACCTTGTCAGGCGCTTCAGTGACAAAACCCAGTTTGCCGGCGCCAGCGCGCTGCAACAGCGACATGCCGTTGGCCACACGGCCGTAGTCCACGGCCTTGTCGCCACGGATGAGGATCGAGGTTTCGGGCTTGTTGCGCAGCACGGCACCCACGCGCTGCACCACTTCCTCGTCGCTCAGGGGTGCGGTTCGCTCTTCGCCGATGTCGAGAAAGTAGTCACCCTTGCGATCAACGAACAGGGTGACCGGCTCGTCGTCCATCTTCACGTCTTCAGACGATGCCTGAGGCAGTTCGACCTCTACACCCTGTGTGAGCAGGGGGGCCGTCACCATGAAGATGATCAGCAGCACCAGCATCACGTCGATGTAGGGCACCACGTTGATCTCGGCGTTCAAGCGCCGTTTGCCGGGACGTCCCGGGGAATAGCTCATGGCCATGCGAGCGCCCCTTAGCCCTGCGACGAACCGTGGCCGCGCAGGCCACGATCAACGATGCCAGCCATCTCTTCGGAGAAAATATGGAAGCGGCTTTCCAGACGCTCGACGCTACGGCTGAGGAAGTTGAAGGCAATCATGGCCGGAATGGCCGCGAACAGGCCCATGGCAGTGGCGATGAGCGCCTCGGCGATGCCGGGAGCGACCTGTGCCAGCGTGGCCTGCTTGGCCGCACCGATCTGGATGAACGCCGACATGATGCCCCACACCGTGCCGAACAGACCCACGTAGGGGCTGGCCGAGGCGATGGTGGCCAGCATCGAGAGGCCGCCTTCGAGACGCTCGACCTCACGCACCTGGGTGACGCGCATCTGGCGCTGGACAGCGGCCAGTGCATCTTCAGGATCACTGCGGCCGGCCACGCCCTGCTGACGGGTGAATTCTTCATAGCCGGCCTTGAAGATCGCCGCCACGCCTTCTTCCGCCACGCCGCCGCGACCGATGGTGCTGTAGAGATCGCCCAGCGTACCGCCGGACCAGAAACGGCTTTCAAACTCGGCAGATTGCTGGTTGATACGCGCCAGCAGACTGCGCTTGGTCAAGATCACTGCCCAGGACAGCACGGAAGCCACGACCAGCAGCAGCAGCACGAACTGTGCGAGTACGCTGGCCTGCAGGATGAGATGTGTAAAGGAAAGCCCTTCAGTAGTGCCCATGATTTTTCTTGGTAGTGGTGCTGTGTGGGGGGTGCTGGATCAAGCGATGCGACGCATTATGGCCGTCGCAGCCTATAAGGTTGATGGTTTGCAATTCAAGGTTCAAGCCAACCGGCGGGCCAGGGACGTGGCCTGAAACGACTGGAATCGACACAGGCCACTCTGACCGAGGCGCTGCACAGCAGTATTTCCGGGTGTTCCGCGCGCAAAAGTCGCTGTTCGAACACCAGACTGGCACGCCCCTGTTGCGCCACGGCGACGGTGGCCAGCAGCGCATCATCCAGCCGGGCGGGCTTCAAATAGCGCACTTCGAGCGAAGCCACGGTGAAAGCCGCGGAATGCTCCTGCGCCAGCCGCTGGTGGCTATGGCCCCGCGCGCGCAGCCATTCGCTGCGTGCGCGCTCGAACCAATGCAGATAGCGGGCGTGATACGCCACCCCACTGGCATCGGTATCTTCGTAGTAGACCCTGACCGGCCAGTGGAAGGTCTCGGCCATCAGAACAGCTCAGCGCCGCGCTTGGGCGCGGTCAGGCCCAGATGCTGATAGGCCCTGAGTGCGGCCACCCGCCCTCTGGGCGTGCGTTCGAGGAAGCCTTGCTGAATGAGATAGGGCTCGATGACGTCTTCAATGGTGTCGCGCGATTCACTCAGCGCCGCAGCCAGGCTCTCGACACCGGCCGGGCCGCCGTCGAAGCGGTGGATGAGAATCTCCAGCAGGCGCCGGTCGAGCGGGTCGAAACCCTCGCTGTCGACATCGAGCATCTTCAGGGCGGCTGCTGCGATGTCTTCGGTGATCACCCCCTGCCCCTTCACCTCGGCGTAGTCGCGCACGCG
>CAMTXV010000002.1:0-13853 GCA_947085665.1 uncultured Sinobacteraceae bacterium
CGCACTCACCAGTAGTGCTGCCGAGAACATGCCGAATACCGCCACCGTGGGCAGATGGAACGCGCGCGCCATCACAGGCGCCAGGATGGCAGCCAGGTAATAGCTGCTGCCCCAAGCCAGCAGCTGGCCCAGTCCGATGGCGGCAACGGTTTTACTGCGCGGCGAGAGTGCAGGCATGAATCGTCCGGAAACAAAAAACCCCAGCCGAAGCCGGGGTTTCTTTGAAGTCTTGGAACAAGTCTGTAAGAAAACTTACAGGGGCTTGATCTGGGTGGCCTGCATGCCCTTGGGGCCGCGCTGTGCCACGTATTCAACGCGCTGGCCTTCTTTCAGGGTGCGGAAGCCGTTGCCCTGGATTTCCTTGAAGTGCGCGAAGAGGTCTTCGCCGCCGCCTTCAGGGGTGATGAAGCCGAAGCCTTTCGTGTCGTTGAACCACTTGACGATGCCAGTTGTAGCGGACATGTAACTTTCCTTTTGACGATATACGGCGGTGTGCCGCGGGTTGTCAGCCATCCAGAAACGTTACCGTGACGCTACATCCATCCGTCGTTGTGAGGCGAGCGGAAGAGACTCCCGGAAATCTTTTTTTGAATATGCTGCGAGGCGCATTCTAACCAATTACTGGCGAAGCCTTGCAAGCAGCCATTTTTGTGTGCTTGCGTCCCCCACTTCCAAGCCCCCAAGGCCGCTTCTCGCGGCACTGACAGGAACCACCGTGTCTACCCTCGCCGCACCTCAAGTCACCCGCACCGATCTCATCGTCTGGGCCGCAGCCGCCATTGCACTGGTGTTTGTTCTCAAATGGCATTTGCTGCCTGCGCTGCTGGCGGGGCTGGTGGTGTATTCCCTCATCACTCTGCTGACACCGCGACTGCGCGTGACCACGCTCGACGGCGAGAAGCGGCGCTGGCTGGCACTGGGTCTGGTGGCCACGGCCGTAGTGGCTTCGATGGCGGCACTGGGTGTGGGCATCGCGAGCTTCTTTCGCGGCAGCAATGAAAGTGTGCCGGCCTTGTTTCAGCGCATGGCGGAAATCATTGAGCAGTCGCGCGACAACTTTCCCGACTGGGTGTTGAGCAACCTGCCAGACAACGCCGAGGAGTTGCGTAAATCCATGGTGGAGTGGCTGCGGCAGAACGCGCGCAGCGTGCAAACCGCCAGCACGGAACTGTTGCGTGGCACCGCACACGCCATCATCGGCATGGTGATTGGCGCGATGCTGGCGATGCGCGCCGGTGCCGCACCGCTGGAAAAGCCGCTGACGATCTTGATTGCCGCGCATGCCACGCGACTTGCCGATGTGTTTCGCCGCGTGGTGTTCGCACAGGTGTGGATCTCGGCGATCAACACGCTGCTGACGTGGATCTATCTCGGGCTGGTGCTGCCGGCCTTCGACATCCATCTGCCATTCACCAAGACGCTGGTCGCCATCACCTTCGTGGCGGGCTTGATGCCGATCATCGGAAATCTCATCTCCAATACCGCCATCTTCATCGTCAGCATGAGCCAGTCACTCACGCTCGCCATCATCTCGATCGTGTATCTCTTCGTGATCCACAAGCTCGAGTACTTCTTGAATGCGCGAATCATCGGCAGCCACATTCGCGCGCGCGCCTGGGAGTTGTTGCTGGTGATGCTCTTGCTCGAAGCCTCGATGGGCATCGCGGGATTGATCATTGCGCCGATGGCGTACGCGTACTTCAAAGACGAATTTCGCGAGAAGGGACTCATCTGATCTTGAAAGCGCGTCAATCACCGCTCGTCGGATTTACTTTGTTGAACGCGTACAACCTATTGTGTCAACCCCTTACTTGAGACACGATCCGTTGTGGTGGGGTCTGGCTCTGCATGGGGCGGGGTCGTTCACCAGATTCTTGACTCTCAGTAAGGAGAAGTTCCATGGCCGCTGCAAAGAAAAAAGCTGTTGCGAAAAAACCCGCTGCTAAAAAAGCAGTTGCAAAGAAGCCCGCCGCTAAGAAGGTCGCTGCGAAGAAGCCCGCTGCGAAGAAAGTTGCCGCCAAGAAGCCGGCTGCCAAGAAGGTTGCTGCCAAGAAGCCTGCCGCAAAGAAAGTTGCCGCCAAGAAGCCGGCTGCCAAGAAGGCTGCTGTCAAGAAGGTCGCTGCCAAAAAGTAATTGCAGCACGATTCATCTTTGCGGCGTGATGCTCTCGGGCATCACGCTTTTTTTATGTCCGCGGTTTGCCGACTGAGGCTCAGGCGCTGACGAAAGCACTCACCGCTGCACGCTGCGCGGCGACGTCGGTGAGTGTGCACACCCGCTGCCAGAATGCTGCAGCGCCTTCGCGCCCCGCGCAGTACCACTGAATATGCTTGCGCGCCACGCGCACACCGCGAGCCTCGCCATACAGCGCATGCAGTGCGTCGAGATGCGACAGCAGGGTTTCGCGCACCTCGGCATCGCTCGGCGGCGCATGCACCACTCCCCGCTGCAAGACGCTGGCAATCTCGCGGAAGATCCACGGATTGCCCTGTGCAGCCCGACCGATGAACAGGCCGTCGGCCTGCGTGTGCCGCAGCACCTCGCGCGCCTTCTCCGGCGAGGTGACATCGCCGTTGGCAAACACCGGAATACGCACCTGCTGCTTCACGGCAGCGATCGTGTCGTATTCAGCCGAGCCCTCGTAGTGGTCTTCGCGCGTGCGCCCATGCAGCGCGAGCGCGGCAATACCGGCGTCTTCTGCGATGCGTGCGATCACCTGCGCATTGCGGGCGGCGCGGGTAAAGCCCGTGCGAAACTTGAGCGTGACCGGCACCTCCGGATGCTCACGTCGCACTGCGGAAACCACCGTGTTGAGAATGCGCGCCACCAGCACTTCGTCGCGCAGCAGCGCTGAGCCTGCTGCTGCACCGCATACCTTCTTGGCCGGGCAGCCCATGTTGAGATCAATGATCTCGGCGCCCTCGCTGATGTTCCAAAGCGCGGCTTCAGCCAGCAGTGCGGCATCGCTGCCGGCCAGTTGCACGGCAATGGGGCCTGGCTCACCAACATGATCGCGGCGGGTGCGCGATTTTTCGGTGTCGCGCAGCGCGGGATCTGCATGGGCCATCTCGGCCACGGCGAGCCCGGCTCCCAGCCGGCGGCAGAGCACACGGAAGGGGCGATCGGTCACGCCCGCCATGGGCGAGAGCACGAGCGGGGGATCAATGCGGTGGGGGCCGATGGCAACAGGCTGTAGCACGGAGTGAAACCAGCAGACGACTGGCCGCGTAGTGGGGCCTCTAGTGTACGGAAGTCCACGCTTGCCAAGCCCGGCCGACGCTCGTATACCACTCAAGAACACGATGGCAGGGAGCCACGAGCACGCATGAACAAGACCGCTTTGGTGGTGGACGATTCCAAATCTGCCCGCTTCGCCCTGCGCAAGTTTCTAGAAGGCTTCAACTACAAGGTTGAAACGGCCGAGAGCGCGAACGAAGCCTACCGCTGCCTTGGTGGCAATCTGCCAGACGTGATCTTCATGGATCACATCATGCCGGGCATTGATGGTTTTGAAGCCTTGCGGGTACTGAAAGCCGACCCGCGCACGGGCGAAGTGCCGGTGGTGATCTGCTCTTCCAACGAGGGAGAAGACTTTGTGGCGCAAGCGCGCGCGCGGGGTGCCTCCAATGTGTTGCAGAAGCCGCCCAGCCCCGAGCAACTGGCCGGCGTGCTGGCGAATCTCACCAGCCGGCAGGCGAGCTACAGCGCGACACAGCCGCCGCAAATGACGGAAAACCCGCTGGCGATGACACTGGCTCCGGGCCTGATGCCCCGCCGCGAGCCCACGGCAATGGAGCGTCTGATGGCGACCATTCCGCCCAAGATGATCCCCACGGCACACCTGCTCGCCAACTCTCTGCTGCCCTCCAGCAGCAGCAATGCGGGCGCGATGGAAACAGACGGCAACACCCTGCCGGCGAATCTGGCCTCCACCATGCCGATGCCCTCGGTGGCCATCCCGCCTCCCGCGCACTCCAAGGTGCAGTCGCTACGCGAGCCGGCTATCACCATTCAACAGGCGGTGATGAAGTCCATCCGCGACTCCATGCCGCCGCCAGCCGAGACGGCAACCGCTGCAATGCCGGGTCTGCCGGCCATGCCCCACTTCACGGGTGGCGGGGACTCAGCCAGCGCGCTGACGGCGCTGCGGGAGGAAATGGACCAGCGCCTGAGCCTGCTGCGCAACGACGTGATCGCCGAACTCGGTGCGGTGCGCGCGCAGCTGTCGAGCCTCAACAGCGGGGCGTTCGACGAAAAACTGCGGGCGATGGCCGGCGAAGTGGCGAAGGCACGCACCAACGCACTGGCGTCGAGTCTGGAGCAACACCTCTCGGCGCTGCGCGGCAATCTGGATGCCGTGCTGCGCGCGCAGAACGAACGCATCGAGCAGCTGCTGCAGAACTCGCGTCAGGTGGCTGCCGAAGAAGCCGAGCGCACGGTGATGAAAGCCGCGCAGCGCATCTCTGATCAGATGGCGGAGTCGATTCTGAAAACGCTGGGACCGCAGCTGTCGACCATGCGGCGGCTGTAGTCGATTGCGGATTGCGGATTGCGGATTGCGGATTGCGGATTGCGGAATCGTTGCAATCCGCAATCCGAATTCCCAAATCCAGAATCGCTAGAAGCGCTTGAGTGCGGCCCAGAACAGCAGCGACCAGCCGATGAGAAACAGCAGGCCGCCCACAGGGGTGATGGCGCCGAGCCAGCGCACGCCGCTCAGCGCCAGCACGTAGAGGCTGCCCGAG
Organism: uncultured Sinobacteraceae bacterium; assembly: GCA_947085665.1. Classification (GTDB taxonomy): domain Bacteria; phylum Pseudomonadota; class Gammaproteobacteria; order Nevskiales; family Nevskiaceae; genus Stagnimonas. The sequence continues at coordinate 4,746 of CAMTXV010000002.1, forward strand.
AACAGCACCACACCCAGTGCGAAGCAGATGGCGGAGTTGGTGAGTGCGATTGAGGGTTTCTGTGTGGCAATGAGCCCCACCAGCACCAGCGCTAGTGCGTGATAGAACTGATACTCGACGGCGGTTTTCCACACGCCGAGCATCTCTGGCGAGAGCCTTGCCTTGAGCGCATGCGCGCCAAAGGCGCCGAACCCGACGCCGAGAAAACCGTACGCCGCGCCCGTCAGCAGCGCGAGTTGGGCAAGGCTCATGCGCTCTCCAGCACTTCGAACTTGATGCCGGCCTTCTGCAAGCGCTTCAGCAGTGCGTCGCCCATGGCGACCACCGTGGTGAGCTGACCGGCCTTGGCGGGCAGGCGATCGAATGCCAGGCAAAGCCCGCTCTCGGCGAGCATCTTCGCCGTCTCGCTGTAGCCGGGGTCTCCGCCAGACACGCGGGTGATCACCCGCTTGCCCGCGCTCTCGCCAATGAAGGTGACGTTGAACCAGCTTTTGGCACGTCGCTCGGCGCTCGGGCCATCACCCGGGCTCTTCAGCGCCAGGAGCTTCTGCCGCAAGAAACCCACCTGACTGCCCAGCAATGCGGCCCCCACACCCGCACCCAGCTTGGCCACCGTGCCCAGGGTTTTTACCTGCACGAAGTGGCCATAGCGAAACGCCGGGCCATAGCGTTCGAGTGCAGCCGCCGAGCGCAGCACCACCTGGGGATCGATGGTGGGCATGGGAGCGGTCCAGCTCGAAAGCTCCGGCAAGTAGCGCACGCGCCCGAGCACGCCACCGATCTTGCGGTCGAGCGGCCATTCATCCCGCTTCTTGCGCGCGCTCTTCACCTTGGCGTATTGCGCCAGACGCGAAAACTGATTGACGGCCGAGTGCAGGGTGCCGCCGGAGAACTCACCACCGGCCTTCACGAATCCGCGCACGCGGATGGCGTTGTCGGCCGGCAGCTGAAGCACCGTGAAGTAGGCGCCGAGATCGTGCGGAATCGAGTCGAAACCGCAGCAGTGCACGAGTTTCGCACCCGTGCGCTTGGCGGTGTCGTGATACTTGAGCCACATGCTGTCGACAAACTCGGGCTCGCCGGTGAGGTCGCAGTAATGCGTGCCGGCTTCGGCACAGGCGCGCACCAATGGCTCGCCATGCTGCAGGTACGGCCCGATGGTGGTGATGATCACCTTCGCACTGGCTGCCACTGCGGCGAGGGCTTCGCCGTCATCAGACGCTACGACAAGCAATGGCAGGTCGGCGCAGGCGGGATTGAGCGATGACAGGCGCTCCCGCGTCGCTTCAAGCTTGCTGCGCGAGCGTCCTGCCAGAGCCCAGCGCATTTTCTTGGGCGCCTGCAGTGCCAGGTACTCCGCGGTGAGCCCTCCGGTAAAACCCGTGGCGCCAAACACCACGAGGTCGTATGCGCGTGCAGTGGTGGCCATGGCAATCAGGACTTCGCAACCGTGAAGGCGGTGCGCACTTCTTCCACATGCTCACGGTTGGCGCCGAAGTCGGCATAGCCAATGCGGCTCGACGAGCGCACATGGATCACGCCGACCTCGCTCTGCGAGAACACGAACTCCAGATCATCAATGTATTTCATGGTGCCCGTGGTGTACGTGGCGTGCACGTAATCCCCCTCGCTCTTCACCACCTGGTAGCCGCGGCTCTCCATGCGCTTGAGTACCCGCGTGAGTTTCTCGCGTGCGGCCACAGCGCTGCCGGTGTAGCGCATCGGCGCAATGGCATGCGAGGGATCTTTGCTCTGCGAGCTGACGCAGTGGGGGCCTGAATCGCAGGGCGCGAGCAGGCCAGTGGTTTGCGAACGCAGGGTGGGCGAACCCGCTCCGCAGGCGCCCAGCAACAAGCTAGCGGTCAAAACCGCGGTCAATCGATTCCACATTCGTGACTCTCCCGTTTTCCAAGGTGACCTGCCGCATGGGGTAGCGGCTGCCAAAGTTATAGACCCATTCCTCGCGGTACACCGGCGTGGAATATTGGTTGCGATAAGCATAGGGGTCGCCATCACGACGGTAAATCTCGGGCCTGGCGAACAGGGGCTTGAGGGCGTTCTCGCTGCGCTTGGTGAGGGGCTCGCCGCAGAGGCTCACCAAGCGGTATTTCGAGAGTCCTTCAACCACACGCCGAGGTTCGCAGCGGCGCGTGGCATTGGCCGTGAATCCATAGCCGTCGGTATCGATGGTGCTGATCTTGCCGTTGCGCAGCGTCACCAGCCGCAGCAATTGCTGGGGGCCGAAGTCGTAGGTCCACACTTCGGTATCGGCCACGGTGTTGCCATTGGGCAGCTGCAGCAGGAAGCGATCGCGAAAACTGGGCTCGCCGCAGGCGGCCAACAGCTCCGCCGCGCGGTCTTCTTCATCGACAATGCGCGAGCCGCAACGCATGGAGCTGCCCGCCTCTGCAAAGCTCGCGGGCCCAAGGGCTAAGATCAACAGGCACAGGGCGCTGCGGGTGATGGTTTTCAGCATGTGGAACTGTTGCCCTTCCGTTGAAGTCACATCGCACTCTAGACCCGTGAAGTCGCCAATGATTCGCTTTTTTGCCGCTCTGCTCGCCTTCACCCTTCTGCAGTCTGCCGCCCGCGCCGCACCGGCTGCTGAACAGCACGCGGAAGGCAGACTCATCGCCGAGACCACCGCGCTGCTGCGCGGCGGCGACACCACCGTGGCGCTCATGCTCACGCCCGAGCCGGGCTGGCACACCTACTGGATCAACCCTGGGGACTCGGGCCTCGCCACCAAGCTGGAGTGGACCTTGCCCGAGGGCGTGAGCGCCGGGCCCATCCAATGGCCGGCACCTCACCCTGCACCGCTCGGTGAGCTGACCAACTACGGCTACGACGCAGAAACGCTTCACCTGGTGAACATCAGCGTGCCCGCCAGTTGGCCGCTGGATATGCCCCTGACACTGCGCACTCAAGCAAAGTGGCTGGTGTGCAAGGACGTCTGCATTCCCGATGGTGCGGAGCTGACGCTGACACTGCCCGTAGCCGATGCGGTGCAGCTGGATCCCGAGCATGCCGAACGCTTTGAGCGCGACCGCAGCCTGCTGCCGCAAGCATTGCCGGCGTCAGCAAGCGCGCGGTTCGCAGTGGCGGATGGCGCCTTCTCGCTGGCACTCGATGGCGCGGCCTTGCCCGCTGCGAAAAAGATCGAGTTCTTCCCCCTCGCGGGCGACCTGGTGAATCACGCCGCCCCGCAGCATCTGGCAGAGAGCGCAGGCAACTGGCGGCTGACGCAGAAACTCTCGGACTATCACGTGATGGTGCCGCAGCAGGTGGAAGGCGTCTGGGTGCTGACCGCAGCGGACGGCCAGCGCAGCGCCTACCTGCTGAGTGCATCGCCGGGCATCGTCGAGCCTGTGTCTGCTCAAGATCGTGATGTGAACGCGAGTTCGGCAACCGCCACCACGGAGGGGCCTCATGCGGTTGAGTCGCCAGGCCTGTTGCTGGCGCTGGTACTCGCCATGCTAGGCGGCCTGATTCTCAACCTCATGCCCTGTGTATTCCCGGTGCTGTCGCTGAAGGCCATGGCCCTGCTCAAGGCGCAGGACGCGAGCGCGCAATCGCAGCGCGCACAGGCGCTCGCCTACACCGCCGGGGCCGTGCTCTCCTGCGTAGCGGCCGCCGGCGTGCTGCTGGCGCTGCGTGCCGGCGGTGAGGCGCTGGGCTGGGGTTTTCAGCTGCAATCGCCGGTGTTCATTGGTGCTCTTGCCTATCTGATGCTGGCCTTGGGCTTGTCGATGTCTGGGGTCGCCGAGTTCGGCGGCTCACTGATGAACACCGGCTCGTCACTTGCCCAAAAGCAGGGCCTAAGCGGTTCCTTCTTCACTGGCGTTCTGGCGGTGGTGGTGGCCAGTCCCTGCACCGCGCCGTTCATGGGCAGCGCATTGGGCTTTGCGGTGACACAGCCCGTGCTCATCGCACTCGCCATCTTTGCGGCGCTGGGCTTGGGCCTTGCACTGCCCTTTCTCGTGCTGGGCTTCGTGCCGGCACTGGCGCGCAAGCTACCGCGCCCCGGCGCCTGGATGCTCACTTTCAAGCAGGTGATGGCGTTCCCGCTGTATCTCACGGCGGCCTGGCTCCTCTGGGTACTCACCCGCCAGACGGGTGCCGATGCGCTGGGTCTGGTGCTGGTGGGCTGCGTCGCGGTGGCCTTTTCCGTGTGGCTGTTCGGCCGCTCGCCGCGCGGACTGTTCGCCACCGTGCTGGCAGTCGCGGCACTCGTTGCCGCTCTGGCCATCCTCGCCTCGCCCCTCGTGAACCCCGGCAACACCGCGCCCGCTGCCCAGGGCAGCGCAGGCCTGCACAACAGCGAACCGTGGAGCAACGAGCGCGTCGCCGCACTGCGCGCCGAGGGCAAAACCATCTTTGTGGACTTCACTGCCGACTGGTGCATCACCTGCAAGGTGAACGAGCGCGGGGCGCTGGCCAGCGAGACGGTGCGCAGCGCCTTTGCCGAGCAAGATGTGGTCACCCTGGTGGCCGACTGGACTCGCGCTGACCCCACCATCACCGCAGCCCTTGCCGCCTTCGGCCGCAACGGCGTGCCGCTGTACCTGGTGTATCCACAAGGCGGGGAACCTCGCGTGCTGCCGCAAGTCCTAACGCCAGGCATCGTCGTGGATGCCCTCAAGCCCTGAACCGACACGCTTCCCATCAACCCTTCGGAGACTCTATGAATCTGTTCAACCGTATTGCACTCACCGCTGCCGCCAGCGTATTCGCCTTTGCTGCCCAGGCGGCCAAGGTGGGTGAGGCAGCCCCCGCGTTCACCCTGCCCGCGCACGATGGCAAGACCCACTCGCTGGCTGACTTCAAGGGCAAGACGGTGGTGCTGGAATGGACCAACGCCGAGTGCCCGTTCGTGAAGAAGCATTACGCCGGCAACATGCAGGCGCTGCAGAAAACCTACACCGGCAAGGATGTGGTCTGGCTTTCGATCAACTCCTCAGCCCCCGGCAAACAGGGCCATGTGGACGCCGCAGCGGCCACAAAGATCATGCAAGAAAAGGGTGCCGCGCCCACGCTGGTGCTACTCGACGGCAAGGGTGATGTCGGCAAGCTCTACCAGGCGAAGACCACGCCGCATTTGTTCGTGATCGACAAGACCGGCAAGCTGGCTTATGCCGGCGGCATCGACAGCAACCCGAGCGCCGACCCGGCAGACATCCCAAGCGCCACCCCCTACGTGAAGAACGCGCTCGATGAACTGCTGGCCAACAAGCCCGTGACTACGGCGGTCACCAAGCCCTATGGCTGCTCCATCAAATACGCTGGCTAAGCGCCACGCCGCTGCAACAAAAAACCCCCGCACCGTGCGGGGGTTTTTTGTTGGTGCCGCGCATAGCCCGCGTGTCTTCAAGGCGCTGGCGCTGCACCGGCCTTGAGGGGTGGCGAGGGCACAAAGCCCTTGGCGATTTCCTCGATCGCCGCAATGCTCATCTTCTGCAGGGCGGCCTCGATGGGCGTGTTCTTGAACAGCTTGATCGGCTCCGGCAGCTGGGTCACCCCAAAGCCGCGGGCGGCAGCCACCACCGCAAGGTCGAGCCCCACCTTGGTGTTGTTGCCCTCCACTGCGGTGGTGCGCAGCACGCGGCCGGTCTTGGCGTCGAGCACGCGCAGGTCCATGGCCACATAGCCCTTCTTGTAGCCGAGGTTGAGCACACCGAGCGCCGCCACATCACTGTTGATCACCCCTGGAATCGGGATGGGCAGTGCCCCGCCCTCACTCCCGGTATCGAAGGCAGTAATGGCAGCGGCCACCAGGTACTGCGCGCCTTCAAGCGCGCCACCCGGCTCGGTGCTCTTGGGGTCGAAGCGCGGGCTTTCGGCAAAGGCCTGCTCGGCGACGATATTGGGCAGAGCATCGCGCTCCAGCACGATGAAGGCCTTGCTGTTGAAGAGTTCTGTTACCAGCATGTCGCGCACGCCGCCGGTGAACTGCTCCTTGCTCACCTCCTGCTCTTTGGGACGGTAGAGGTTGACGAGGATCAGGTTCAGATCAAGCGACTTCACGCCGTAGGGGGTGGTCTTGTCGAGCACCGGCAGCACGGCGATGCGGGGCCTCGCGTTTTCGGGCAGCGCCTGAATAGCCGCGATGCTGTCGCCACCGCCGCGCACCACCTTCGAGCCTGAGCTGCAGGCGGCAAGCAGCAGCGCTACAAGCAAGAGCGCGACACCACGCATGTGTACTCTCGTCACCGTACTTGTCGTCAGACGCGTCTCAGATCTTGTTGGCGGCGATGTGGTTCACGGCCTTCTCAATCGCCTGGCGAATCGCCTTTTCCATTGGCGTGTTGCTGTAGGCGCCGAGACCAATCGGCAGCGTGGTGCGCGTGAACAGCAGACCCACGCCGTTGTTGGCACTGGTGGCTTCAACCGTGGTGGCGTTCACCACGCGGCCGGTCTTCACATCAACAATGCGCAGATTGATGGCAATGCAGGCCTCGCTGGTGGAGGCGATGAGAATCGAGCCGCCGGCGCACTTGGGCTCGAACTGCGTCACCGAGCCGCGGATAAGCAGCTGCGCGCCTTCCAGCTCGCCCTTGGGTGCTACGGTGTCTTGCTTGAAGCGGCCGGTATCGCCCAAGTCCTGCTCGGCGGTGATCGCGCCCAGGCGGTCACGCTCGACGACGATGAATTTGTTGGTGTTGAACAGGGAATCCGTGAGCATGTCGGCCATGCCGGCGCCCACGCCCGCGCCGCGATCGGCCGCGCGGTACTCGAAGGGCTCAATCGCGATGCGCTGCTTCGCACCGTTGTAGGGCTCGGCCTGCGCCTGCGCCACGGTCGGCCCGTTACTGGAAGAGGACACCACCGTAGCGGTGGTCTGGCAGGCGGTGAGAGCGAAAGCCGCAAGGGCGAGAGCGAGGTGGCGCATGAGGGGGACTCCGAAATTCTTTGGAAGGGTTGCGAGTGCGTTGGATAGACTGCGCGCTCATTAAGACCGCAGCAAGCCTTTGCTGGTGCCCTGAACTAGAAATGAATACCCCAACCGACGCTGCCCCGGCCGATTTTTCTCGCATCCGTTTCGCTCTGCATGGTGGTGCGGGTGACCTCGCTCCGGGTGCTGGCCCGCAGCCCGAACACCGGGCAGCCCTTGAACGGATTGCTGCCTCTGCCCAAGCTTTACTGATGCGCGGCGGCAGCGCGCTCGACGCGGTGGAACACGCCGTGCTGCTGCTGGAGGAATGCCCGCTGTTCAATGCAGGCATCGGCGGTGTGCTCACCCGCGAGGGCCTGCCCGAACTCGATGCGGCTATCCAGAATGGCCAGGATCGCGCCTGTGGTGCGGTCACCGGCGTGATGCGCAGCCAAAGCCCGATTCGCCTTGCCCGCGCCGTGATGGAGCGTTCGCCACATGTGTTCTTCAGTGGCGCCGGCGCCGAGCAGCTGGGCCGCGAGCTGGGCCTGTCCGAAGTGGAGCCCAGCTACTTCATCACCGAAGAACGTCTGGCCCAACTGGAAGTCGCCAAGCGCAAGGGCGTGATCACGCTCGATCACGACACCGACGACAGCCGCGTGCAGAAGGCGGATCGCGCCGATGCGGCGTTTGGCACCGTAGGCGCGGTGGCGCGCGATGCCTATGGCCACCTGGCCGCCGCGACCAGCACCGGCGGCCTCACCAACAAGCATCCGGGCCGCATTGGCGACACGCCGATGATCGGGATGGGCACCTTTGCCGACGACCGCTCGGTGGCGCTGAGCTGCACCGGCACCGGCGAGAGTTTCATCAAGGCCTGCTTCGGCCATGAGGTGCACGCACGCATGGCCTACAGCGGCTGGGATGTGGTGAAGGCCACGCAGCACACGCTCGACGAGGTGCTGCACTACCAGGGCCGCGGCGGCTGCATTGCCATCGACCATCAGGGCGAGATCACCACCCCGTTCAACTCTTATGTGATGTACCGCGCCTGGGTGGCAGCTGATGGCGTGGTGCGCGTCGGTATCGAGCGCGAAGATGGGCCTTAAGCAGGTTTCAGCAGGAACACTTCTTCGAGATCACGGAAGCCCTTGATCTCGACGCGGCGCTTGGGTTTCAAGTCTTCTCGCAGTGCCAGCTCTGCGGTGCGTGGGGCCACCAGAATCTCCTTGTCGCGCGCTTCTTCGCAGAGCATTGACGCCAGATTCACAGCAGGACCGACGGCGGTGTATTCCAGCCGCGAGTCGGAGCCGATGAACCCCACCGACACGAAACCCGAGGCCACGCCAACACCGATACCAACACGGCCGCGCGTCGTGCTCCAGCGCTTGGTGAGCAAGCGGCCTTCTTCGCGAATGCGCTCGGCAATCTCCAGACTGATGCGTGCATGCTCGGGGATGGCGAGCGGCGCGCCGACCAGAATGAGGATGCCGTCGCCAGCGTAGTCCTTGATGGTCGCGCCGTAGTCGGCCACCACCTTGCCCACCACGTTGTAGTAGTCACGCAGCACTTCGATGGTGCGGCTGGAGGGATGCGCGGTGGAGAATGCGGTGAACCCGCGCAGATCGCAGCTCACCACGCTGATTTCGATGTGCGCCTGCTGCATTGCCGCCTTCAGGCCACGGGAGTTGACGACTTCCGCTACCTGAGGTGAAAGGAAGCGGCTGAGGAACTGCCCGCGCTGGCCCTGCAGCACGTGGTACTGCACGGCGCCCACCAGCACTACCATCAGTCCAACCATGACCGACAGCGCACCAATCGCGACCGGCAGCACGAGACCCGCAATGAGGAAGGGTGCGGCGAGAATGAAACCAAGCACTCGGATGCGCTCGCTGGCATCAGGCCGGCGGCGCAGCAGCAGCAGCGTGGCGAAGGCTCCCATCACGGACGAGAACAGCACCGGCGCCGCAAAAAGCCAGAAGCCGGATCGCGTCAGCGTGGACCATCCCTGCTCGGCGGTGGACAGAAATTCCTGAACGCGGACAACCGGCCAGACGATGCCGGCCACAACGTAGAAGAGTCCTGCCCCCTGCCCCAAGCGCAGTGCCAGATCACCGCCGCGAGTGTCGAAGTTGTGAGCCGGCAAGGTTTTTCGCACCCGAAGCAGCCACTCGAGATAGAAGATGATGGCGAGTCCGTCGCTGATGGAGATCGGAAGAGCACACGTCTGAACTCCA
>CAMTXV010000003.1:0-2305 GCA_947085665.1 uncultured Sinobacteraceae bacterium
ATCACCTCGTAGGCGGCGATGGTGAAGCCCGCCTTGGCGAGACCATCCGCCACCGACTTGCCAGCGGTATCGGGCTTGCGTCCCGCAGCCACCGTGTCGGACATCACCAGCACAGCGGCGGTGGCACCGTTGACGGTGCGCGCGAAGTCGGATTTGCCGCCGGTTTTTTCCTTCAGATGGATGCCGCCGATGCTCAGCTCGGCGGCTGGCACATGCGGCTTCATCATGTCGTAGACCGTGAGTGCTGCTGCACTCACTGCGGTGAGTGCCTCCATCTCGACGCCGGTCGAGGCGATGGTGCGGACGCGGGCTTCGATCACCAGCGCCTTTTCTTCGAGCGTGAACTGCAAATCCGCATCGAGAATGGGAATGGGATGGCAATGCGGCAGCCAGTCGCTGGTGCGCTTCACGGCCATGAGGCCCGCGATGCGCGCGCACTCCTGCACATTGCCTTTCTCCACGCGCCCCTCGGCAATCATGGCGAGGCCTGCTGCCGAGAGCTTCACCTGGCCCTCGGCGGTGGCGCTGCGCAGGCTGGGTGGTTTCAGGGTGATGTCACGCATGGCAATTTCTTTTGTAGGGTGGGCTTCAGCCCACTGAGGGCGTAGGCGCAAGACCCGGTGGGCCAAGGCCCACCCTACGGTCTGTGCTTTGGGTGGGGATGCAATGCAGCCGTGACTCCGCAGCCGGCATGTCCTCCGCTGCCACCAGCGTGCAGCCGTTGACGAAGGCGCTGGTGCCGTCCGCATAAAACTCTTCCTTCCAGATTGGCACGCGGTGCTTCACCGCCTCGACCAAGGCCTGCATGGCGGCGAAGGTTTCAGCGCGATGCGCGCCGCGCGAGATCGCGAGGATGGCGGTTTCGCCGATGGCCAGAGCGCCCACACGATGCACGGCATGGCACACGGGCACATTGAAGCGCGCGGCGATCTCGGCTTCGATATCGCGGATGAGTTTTTCAGCGACGCGCGCGTAGGACGAATACGTGAGCGAGCGCACTGCGCGGCCCTCGTGGTGGTCGCGCACGGTGCCGGCGAACATCGCCAGCGCGCCGCAGTCGTCGCGCTCGCTGCCGGCCAGTAGCGCTTCGAGCGACAGCGGTGTGGACTGGATACGCGGGAAATCCTGCATGGTCAGCCGCCTGCCACGGGCGGCAGCAGCGCCAGCTCGTCACCATCGCTGAGCACCGTTCCGCGCGGCACGATGGCATCGCCGCGCGCGCAGGCGCAGCGGGCGAGCAGCTCAGCCAGCTCGGCGTTGCGCTCGCTCAAGAGGGCAAACAGATCGCGCACCGTGGCGGATTCAGGCAGCTTCACGGCCAACTTGCTGACGCCGGCGAGGCGCGCAGTAGCGCCACAACACTCCACACTCACTTGCATCGATTTATCCCCCCAGGTGATGCATGGTAATAGGCCGCTCGACATAGCCCGGCTGTTCGGCATAACCCGCAGGCTTGTTCCACACCGCCGTGCGGATCAGCGCCAGCAGCTCGGCATCGCTCGCGCCTGCTCGCAGCGGCGTGAGCAGGTCAGTCTCAACCGCCGAGAACAGGCAGGTATAGAGCCGGCCGCGCGCATCGAGCCGCAAGCGGTCGCAGCTGGCGCAGAAGGGCTTGCTGATGGTGCTGATCACCCCGATGCGGTAGTCGCCATCAACGCGGTAATAGGTCGCAGGGTCGCTGCTACGCGGCAGTTTTTCGAGCTGATGGTGGGGGGCTAAGCGGGCGATGATTTCGTCCTCGGTCACCACCTTGTCGTTGGCCCAGCTACTGCTGCCATCAAGCGGCATGAACTCGATGAAGCGCAGCGGCAGGCCGCGTGCCTTGGCCCACTGCGTCAGCGGCAGCACCTCGCCCTCGTTGGCGCCCTTGATGACGACGCTGTTGAGCTTGAGCGGCAGGCCGGCGGCCATCGCCGCCTCGATGCCCTGCAACACTGGCTCGATCTGGCCGCGCGTCAGGGCAGTGAACACTTCGGGCGTGATCGAGTCGAGGCTGACGTTGAGATCGTCCAGCCCGGCCTCTCGCAGCGCCAATGCAACAGGTGCGAGCCGCACGCCGTTGCTGGTGAGCGCGATGCGCTGCAAGCCCTCGCTACGCAATGCGCCCAGCTCGCTAACGAGCTGCGGCACATCGGCGCGCAGCAGCGGCTCGCCGCCGGTGAGGCGCAGCTCAGTGATGCCCAGCGTGCGCACGAACAGGCCCACAAGGCGCAGCAGCTCGGCATTGCTCATCAGCTCGGCGCGCGGCAGCCAGCGCGGATGCTCCGGCATGCAGTAGTGGCAGCGCAGGTTGCAGCGGTCAGTG
>CAMTXV010000004.1:0-5701 GCA_947085665.1 uncultured Sinobacteraceae bacterium
CATCGGTGACTGAGTTCAGACGTGTGCTCTTCCGATCTGTGCAGCGGCCGTGATCGGCGAGTCGGCAATGGTCTTGCCGGAGTCGTTGAGTGCCGCGAGCAGATTGCCCGTCACCCAGTTCGAGCAGAGCTTGGCTTCGGCACCGCTGGTCTTCACCACGTCTTCAAAGTAGAGCGCCAGCGCGGTTTCACCCGTCAGCAGATTGGCGTCGTAGGGCGAGAGGCCGTACTGCGACTCGAAACGCGCCTTCTTCGCCGTGGGCAGCTCCGGCATGTCGGCCTTGATGGCGGCGATGTCGGCGGCCGTCACGATCACCGGCAAGAGATCGGGGTCGGGGAAGTAGCGATAGTCGTTGGCGTTTTCCTTCAGCCGCATCGCGCGCGTCTCGCCCGTATCCGGGTTGAACAGGCGCGTTTCCTGATAGATGGTGCCGCCGGCTTCCAGCACCTCGATCTGCCGCGCAATCTCGAAGTCGATGGCCTGCTGCACGTAGCGGAAGCTGTTGATGTTCTTGGTTTCGGTGCGCGTGCCAAAGGGCGCGTCCGGGCCACGGCGCACGCTGACGTTGGCATCGCAGCGGAAGGAGCCTTCCTGCATGTTGCCGTCGCAGACACCCAGCGAAACCACGATGGCGTGCATCTTCTTGAGATAGGCCACCGCCTCGGCTGCGCTGCGGATGTCCGGCTCGCTGACGATCTCGATCAGCGGCGTGCCCGCGCGGTTTAGGTCGATGCCGGTCATGCCGGGATAGGCCTCGTGCAGTGACTTGCCCGCATCTTCTTCCAAGTGCGCGCGGGTGATGCCGATGCGCTTGGTGTAGGGCTTGGGGCCTTCTACTTCGATGTCGAGATGGCCGTGCTCAACAATCGGCAGCTCGTACTGGCTGATCTGATAGCCCTTGGGCAAGTCAGGATAGAAGTAGTGCTTGCGCGCGAACACGCAGCGCTCGGCGATCTGTGCATCCACCGCGATGCCGAACTTCACGGCCATCTTGACGGCCTGCTGGTTGAGGACGGGCAGCACGCCGGGCAGGCCGAGTGTGACCGCATCAGCCTGCGTGTTCGGCTCAGCACCGTAGGCGGTGGCAGCACCGGAGAAAATCTTGGTCTGCGTCATCAGCTGGCAGTGGACTTCGAGGCCGATCACGGCCTCCCATGCGGCGTGCGCCATTACTTGAACTCCTTCGGCGTCTGGGTGTGCCAGTCGGTGGCGAGCTGGTACTGGTGTGCAACGTTGAGCAGGCGGGCCTCGTCGAAGTAATTGCCCATGAGCTGGAAGCCCACCGGCAGACCTTCACTGAAGCCGCAGGGCAGGCTCATGGCGGGAATGCCCGCCAGGTTGGCCGCGATGGTGTAAATGTCGTTGAGATACATCGCCACCGGGTCGTCGCTGTTCTGGCCGAACTTGAAAGCGGTTTCGGTCGTCGTCGGCGCCAGAATCACGTCCACCGTCTGGTAGGCGCGCTTGAAGTCCTGATAGATGAGATTGCGCACCTTCTGGGCTTGCAGGTAATACGCATCGTAGTACCCGTGCGAGAGCACATAGGTGCCGATCATGATGCGGCGTTGCACCTCGCTGCCAAAACCTTCGCCGCGCGATTTCTTGTAGAGCTCTTCGAGGTTCTTGGCCTCTGCGCTGCGGTGGCCGAAACGCACGCCATCCATGCGTGCGAGATTGCTGCTGGCTTCCGCCGGGGCCACCACGTAATAGGTGGGCACCGACAGCGGCGCATTGGGCAGACTGATGTCGTGCATCTCGGCACCCAGTGCCTTCAGCTGCGCAATGGCGCCTTCCACCGCGGCGCGCACGCCGGGGGCCATGCCATCGGCGAAGTATTCCTTCGGCAGACCCACCTTCAGGCCCTTGATGGACTGGCCCAGGCCCGCCGTGAGGCTGTCGACCGGACGGTCGATGCTGGTCGAGTCGAGCGGGTCGAAGCCGGACATGGCTTCGAGGATGAGGGCGGCGTCTTCCGTCGAGCGTGCCACCACACCGGCCTGATCGAGGCTCGAGGCAAACGCAATCATCCCGTAGCGCGACACGCGGCCATAGGTGGGCTTGATGCCCGTGAGATTGGTGAAGGCCGCCGGCTGGCGAATGGAGCCGCCGGTATCGGTGGCGGTGGCCACGGGAGCCAGACCCGCGGCCACGCAGGCCACCGAGCCGCCGGAGGAACCACCCGGCACGCGGCTCACGTCCCAGGGGTTCTTCACCGGGCCGTAGTAGCTGGTCTCGTTGGACGAGCCCATGGCGAACTCGTCCATGTTGAGCTTGCCCAGCAGGGGCATGCCGGCCTGGGCGTGCAGCTTCTCCACGATGGTGGCGTTGTAGGGCGCCACGAACTTGTCAAGCATCTTGCTGCCACAGGCGGTGCGCACGCCGGTGGTGCAGAAGATGTCTTTCTGGGCGATGGGGATGCCCGTCAACAGGCCACCCGCACCCTGCGCCAGCCTGGCATCAGCCGCATCGGCAGCGGCCAGCGCGATGTCTGGCGTGACCGTCACATAGCTGTTGAGCGCGCCATCGTGCTGCGCGATGCGAGCCAGATAGTGCTGGGTCAGTTCGCGGGAAGAAAACTTCTTCGCCGCGAGGCCAGCGGCCATTTCAGTCAGAGAAAGTTGATGCATTGGGAACCCAGAAAACAAGCTGCACTAAAAATTTGCGAATGAAGCGTCACGCGAAGCGTGTGCGCTCCAATGGGCAAAGCGAGGGCGATGATTGAGCCGTCTTCGCCACTATTCGATCACCTTCGGCACCAGAAACAGGCCTTCTTCCACCGCCGGCGCATGCGCCTGGTAGGCCTCGCGGCGATTGGGCTCGCTCACCACGTCCGGGCGCAGGCGCTGGGTCAGCTCCAGCGGATGGGCCATGGGGGAAACCCCCTGGGTATTGGCGGCCGTGAGCTGGTCCACCATCGCAAGGATGTTGGAGAGCTGGGTGGCGTAGAGGGCGGTTTTTTCGGGCTTGAGTTCAAGCCGCGCGAGGTGCGCGACTTGCTGCACCTGTTCAGGGGAAAGGCTCATTTTGGGGGGCGTACTGCGACGAGATGGCAGCGAAATGACGTAAGATGTGCGCTGCACAATCTTAGTCGTTGCGGCGGTTTGCTGCACTCAAAACCGCAAAATGCACCCGGCGCGAGGTGAGTGCTCGTCCACCTGAGACACCTTCATTTCTGCTGCACTTTCCCGGATTTTTGAGTCGATGCTAGACGCCATCAGCCGCCTGTTCGTCAACGACCTCTCGATTGACCTCGGCACCGCCAACACCCTCGTTTACGTGCGCGATGAGGGCATTGTCCTCAACGAGCCCTCCGTCGTCGCCATCCGCCTCGACTCACGCGGCGCCAAAAAGATCGAAGCCGTGGGCATCGACGCCAAGCGCATGCTGGGCCGCACGCCGAGCAACATCACCACCATTCGCCCGCTGCGCGATGGCGTGATCGCCGACTACACCGTGACGGAGAAAATGCTCCAGCACTTCATCCGCAAGGTGCAGAAAGGCCGCCACATGATGCGTCCGATGACCCGCGTGGTTGTCTGCGTGCCCTACGGCTCCACCCAGGTGGAACGCCGCGCCATTCGCGAATCGGTGGAAAACGCCGGCGCGCGCAAGGTGTATGTCATTGAGGAACCCATCGCCGCCGCATTGGGCGCCGGCATTCCCATTAGCGAAGCCCGTGGCTCGATGGTGGTGGATATCGGCGGCGGCACCAGCGAAGTCGCCGTGATTTCGCTCGACGGCATCGTGTACGCCGAGTCGGTGCGCATCGGTGGCGACAAGTTCGACGAGGCCATCGTCAGCTACGTGCGCCGCCAGTACAACATGCTCATCGGTGAAGCCACCGCAGAGCGCATCAAGCAGGAAATCGGCACCGCCTTCCCCAGCCACGAAGTGCACGAGATCGACATCGTCGGCCGTCACCTCGCTGCCGGCGTGCCGCGTAATTTCACGATGAACTCCAACGAAGTGCTCGACGCCCTGCAGGAGCCGCTGGCCGGCATCGTCAAGGCCGTGAAGCAGGCGCTGGAACGCACCCCGCCGGAACTCGGCTCCGACGTCGCCGAACGCGGCATCGTGCTCACGGGTGGCGGCGCGCTGCTGCGCGACCTCGACAAGCTGATTTCGGAAGAAACCGGCCTGCCGGTGATCATCGCCGACGACCCGCTGACCTGCGTGGCACGGGGTGGCGGCATGATGCTCGACATGCTTGACCAGCAGGGCGACAAGTTCAACATCGACTAGTTTTCGCCTGCTGCGCGAAGCGATGACTGCGTTGCGCGGTGCTGCTGTTGCTCTGCTCCGGGCGTATTGCCTTCACTTCTGCTCACAGCGGCGAAAACGCCTTTGTTCAACCAGCCCCAGCTAAAAGACGATGCCCCGCCGCCGCACTAGCCCGCCTTTGTTCCCACGCGGTCGCGGCGTGGGCGCGCGGGCGGTGCTGGTCATCGTGCTCGCGCTGGGCGTCTGGGTGGCCGATCAACGCGGCTTTCCGCTGCTCACCGCGGTACGCGGCTCGGTGGACTGGCTGCTGCAACCCCTGCACTGGGCGGGCAATGTGCCGGGGGATCTCGCCCAAGCCGGCGGCGAGCTGAAGAACTACCGCGAGCTCCTGGAAGAGAACAAGCAGCTGCGCGCCTCGCAGCTCACCGCTCAGGCACGGTTGCTGAAACTCGATGCCCTGGAAGCCGAGAACCGGCGCATTCGCCAGCTCATGGCCAGCTCCAGCGCGCTCGACCAGAAAGTGCTGATCGCCGAGATCATCGCCACCACGCAGTCGCCCTACCGCCACCAGATCACGCTCAACAAGGGTGCGGGTGAGGGCGTGTATTTCGGACAGGCCGTGGTGGATGCCTACGGCATTATGGGTCAGGTCATACGGGTCAATCCCACCTCGTCGATTGCCCTGCTGGTCACCGACCCGAGTCACGGCATTCCGGTGGAAGTGAATCGCACTGGCTTGCAGACCGTGGCGCGCGGTGGCGGCGATGGTCGCGTGCTGACACTGCCGTATCTGCCCGGCAATGCCGACGTCAAGGTAGGGGATCTGCTGGTGTCATCCGGTCTGGGGGGACGCTTCCCCGCAGGCTATCCGGTGGGGGAAATCTTCGACATTCGCCGCACCACCGGCGAGCATTTCATGGAAGCCACGGCCTACCCCAGCGCCCGCCTCAACCAGGGACGGCAAGCCCTGCTGGTGTGGAGCAGCGCGCCGCCAGCCGTGACCGCACCGCAGGTGGCTGACGACGCCGCAGGCCTGGCCGCACAAGCCGCACAGTACGCGGCTGCACGGGCACCGGCTGCGGTCACCCTGCCCGGCACGGCATCGACTGCGGCAAACCACAGTGACACCCCCAGCATTCCGCTGCGTCATGGCGCCGTGACGAGCAAGCCGTCGGCGGCCAGCGCGCCGGCCAGTCCCAAGCCCGCAGCCGTCAAACCCGCAGCGCCCAAACCGGCTGCCGTGAGGCCTGCGGCTGCGCCATCGCGGACGCCTGCAGAAGCGACGGTCACCATTCCGGCGCAAGTGCCCTCGCCCAGTCCACAGGCCGAGCCCGCGCCATGATGATGCGCAGCCCGGGCGCGTTGTTCGTGCTCAGTGTGCTGGTGGCGCTTGGCTTGCAGTTCATGCCGCTCTCGCCCGCACTGTCCAGCGTGCGGCCACTCTGGTTGGCAATGGTGCTGGGCTACTGGGCACTCTACG
>CAMTXV010000005.1:0-1606 GCA_947085665.1 uncultured Sinobacteraceae bacterium
CTTTGTGCAACAACCGCTGGTGCAGCTGGCAGGATGACTTAGAAGTCGCCCATGCCGCCCATGCCACCACCGCCGCCCGGGGGCATCATCGGCTCATCCTTCTTCGGCAGTTCAGCAATCATGGCCTCGGTGGTGAGCAGCAGGCCGGCGACCGAAGCCGCGTTCTGCAGTGCCAGACGGGTGACCTTGGCCGGGTCGAGAATGCCGAGCTCCAGCATGTCGCCGTAGGTGCCGTCGGCGGCGTTGTAGCCGAACGAACCCTTGCCTTCAGCCACCTTGTTCAGCACGACCGAAGGCTCTGCACCGGCGTTCTTCACGATCTGGCGCAGCGGCTCCTGAATGGCGCGGCGCAGGATGTTGATACCGATGGTCTGGTCTTCGTTGGCACCCTTGAGCGTGGCCAGCACGGCCGAGGCGCGCACCAGAGCCACGCCGCCGCCGGCGACGATGCCTTCTTCCACCGCAGCGCGGGTGGCGTGCAGGGCGTCTTCAACGCGGGCCTTCTTTTCCTTCATGGCCACTTCGGTTGCGGCGCCGACCTTGATCACGGCAACACCGCCGGCGAGCTTCGCCAGGCGCTCTTGCAGCTTTTCCTTGTCGTAGTCGCTGGTCGAGGCTTCCGACTGCTGCTTGATTTCGGCAATGCGGTTTTCGATCTTCACCTTCTCGCCAGCGCCATCGACGATGGTGGTGTTTTCCTTGTCGATCACCACTTTCTTGGCGTGGCCGAGGTCTTCTTCAACCACCTTGTCGAGGCTCATGCCCAGCTCTTCGCTGACCACGTTGCCGCCGGTGAGGGTGGCGATGTCCTTCAGCATTTCCTTGCGGCGGTCGCCGAAGCCCGGCGCCTTGACGGCGCAAACCTTCAGGATGCCGCGCAGGTTGTTGACCACGAGGGTGGCAAGGGCTTCGCCTTCCACATCTTCGGCAATGATCAGCAGCGGACGACCCTGCTTGGCCACGCCTTCGAGCACGGGCAGCAGATCGCGGATGTTGCTGATCTTCTTCTCGGTGATGAGGATCACCGGGTTTTCCAGCGCAACCTGCTGGGTCTGGGCGTTGTTGATGAAGTACGGGCTCAGGTAGCCGCGGTCGAACTGCATGCCTTCCACCACGTCCAGCTCGTTTTCGAGGCCCTTGCCTTCTTCAACGGTGATGACGCCTTCCTTGCCCACCTTGGCCATCGCGCGGGCGATGATTTCGCCAACGGCGGCATCGGCGTTGGCCGACACGGTGCCAACCTGGGCAATGGCTTTTTCGTCCTTGCAGGGCACAGCCGTTTTCTTGATTTCGGCGGTGACGGCCTCAACGGCCTTGTCGATGCCGCGCTTGATGTCCATGGGGTCCACGCCGGCGGTGACCGACTTCAGGCCTTCGTTGACGATGGCCTGGGCCAGCACGGTGGCGGTGGTGGTGCCGTCGCCGGCGGCGTCGTTGGTTTTGCTGGCAACTTCCTTAACCAGCTGGGCGCCCATGTTCTCGAACTTGTCGCGCAGCTCGATTTCCTTGGCGACGGAGACGCCGTCCTTGGTGACGGTGGGAGCGCCATAGCTCTTGTCGAGAATGACGTTACGGCCCTTGGGGCCGAGCGTGAGATCGGAAGAGC
>CAMTXV010000006.1:0-6093 GCA_947085665.1 uncultured Sinobacteraceae bacterium
AAAGAGCGAATTTGTTGGGGGGACTGTGAACTTGAGCACTACGAGCAAACTGGTGCTCACGAATGGAATCGAACCATCGACCTCTCCCTTACCAAGGGAGTGCTCTACCGACTGAGCTACGTGAGCGAAACTTGGCACAACAACACTGCAACTACTGGAGCGGGTGATGGGAATCGAACCCACGTCAGTAGCTTGGAAGGCTACAGCTCTACCATTGAGCTACACCCGCCTCTTGAGGCATCTCGCTGCTGGTGGAGGGAGAAGGATTCGAACCTTCGTAGACATAAGTCAGCAGATTTACAGTCTGCCCTCGTTGGCCGCTTGAGTATCCCTCCGTCAGCGAGCCGCGGATTCTCTTTTCGCGGCACCCTCCTGTCAAGGAAAATCATGCGGTCTAGCTGCTTTTTCTGGACTCCAGGCTTTCCCAGCGCAAGTAAAGCGCGTTCAAGTCGGCCTGCAGCGCGGTGAGACGCTTCTGGGTCACGACGGCCTTGCTCTGATCTTTGGCATAGAGATCAGCCAGTTGCCCCCCGAGCAGCGTCTGCTCGGTTTCCATTTTCTCGATCTGCGCGGGCAGGGTCTCCAGCTCGCGGCGCTCTTTGCTGTTGAGCGCGGGACCTGCTGCCACCTTGGTTGCGGCCGAAGGGGTCGCCGCCGCCGGCGCAGAGGGCTTCTTGCTGATCGCCCGCGCGCCCGGACGCTGCTTGAGCCAGTCGCTGTAGCCACCCACGTAGTCGGCCACTCTGCCCTCCCCCTCAAAGGCGATGGTGCGAGTGGCCACGTTGTCGAGAAAAGCGCGGTCGTGACTCACGACCAGCACGGTTCCACCGAAGTCGAGCAGCAGCTCTTCCAGCAAGTCGAGGGTTTCCACATCGAGATCGTTGGTGGGTTCGTCTAGCACCAAGAGGTTCGCCGGCTCGCTGAACAGCTGCGCTAGCAGCAGACGGGAGCGCTCACCGCCGGAGAGCACGCGCGTCGGACTGCGGGCGCGGTCGGGCGTGAACAGGAACTCCTGCAAATAGCCCATCACATGCTTCTGCCGGGCGTTCTCGCCCGTGCCAACCGTCACGAATTCCTTGCCGCCGGCGATGTTCTCCCACACCGGCTTGTCGGGGTCGAGCGCTGAGCGCATCTGGTCGAACCAGGCGACTTCGATGTTGGTGCCGGTTTTCAAATCACCCGTGGTGGGTTGCAAGCGGCCGAGCAGCAGGTTGAGCAGCGTGGTCTTGCCGGCGCCATTGGGGCCGACGATGCCGATCTTGTCGCCTCGAATCACGTTGAGATTCACGTCCTTCAGCAGGGTGCGACCATCAATGGCGTAGCTCACCTTCTTGGCCTCAGCCACCAGCTTGCCGCTGTTGGCGGCCTCAATCACCGCAAACTCGGCCTTGCCGACCTGATTGCGACGCTCGGCGTACTGCTTGCGCATTTCCATCAGACGACCCACTCGGCCCATGTCGCGCGTGCGTCGCGCCTGGACGCCCTTCCTGATCCACACCTCTTCCTGCGCCATCTTCTTGTCGAACTCGAACAGCGTCTTGGCCTCGATGGCCGCGCGCTCCTCCTTGCGACGCAGGTAGTTGTCGTAATCGCCGGGCCAGCTTGACGCCTGACCGCGATCCACCTCGATGATGCGGGTGGCGAGAGCCCGCAGAAACGCGCGGTCGTGGGTGATGAACAGCAGCGCGCCGTCCCAGCTTTTCAGGAAGTCCTCAATCCAGGCGATGCTTTCGAGATCGAGATGGTTAGTGGGCTCGTCCAGCAGCAGCAAATCCGGTTCGAGTGCCAGCGCCTTGCCCAGCAGGGCGCGGCGCTTGTAGCCGCCTGAGAGCGAGTCAAACGGCGTGTCGCCCGGTAATTCCAGCTTGGTGACGATGGCCTCGACACGCGCGTCCAGCGACCAGCCATCGCCATTGTCCAGCTGGCTTTGCAGCTTGCCGAGCTTGGTCATCAGCGCGTCCATTTTCTCGGGCGCGGCATGTTCGATATCGGTGAGCGTGTGGTGGTAATCCGCCAGCACCTGGCCGATCTTGCCCAAGCCCGAGGCCACCACATCGCGCACCGTGCCTTCGAGCTTCTGAGGGATGTCCTGCGGCATTTCGGCCACCCGCATGCCCGGCGCCTTGATCACCTCGCCATCGTCGGCAATCTGCGCGCCCGAAATTACCCGCAGCAGCGTCGATTTGCCCTCGCCATTGCGGCCCAGCACGCAGACGCGCTCGCCGCGCTCCACCACGAGGCTGACCTTGTCGAGCAGAGGCGGACCGCCGAAACGGAGAACGATGTTTTTGAGAGTGAGCATGGCGTGCGACGAGTGCGAAGCCGCCTATTGTGCCTGCGCAACCCGAACTTCGATCAGTGCCCGGCCTGTAGCGGCTGCGAAAGAATCCACAAGCCGGCGGTGGTGAAGGCCACCATCAGCAGCAGCATGGGCAACTGGCTGAGCAGCGCCAGCCGCCGGCTGCCGAAGCAGCGCAAGGCTTCGATGTGCGCCAGCACCACGCTCACCACGTGACCGATAAGGATGAGTGCCACCTGGCTGTGCCAGACGAAATCCATGCTGGGCAGAATCGGCGTGCGCCACTGCCGCGCCGTGCCGAACAGATTCCAGCCCCAGCCGAAGGGGTCGGAGACGAGGCTGAAAATGGTGATGCCCTGGGTGAGCAGCAGCGTGTAGTAGTGGGTGACGTTGTAGACCAGCGCAATGGGCAGCAGCGAGTAGGCAAAGCGCAGCATCAGTTCGCGCAGGGTCAGCGGCGAGCGGGTGATGGCCTTGGCGAGTGCCAGGCAGAGCGCATAGGCCGCCAGATACAGCAGCGGCGAGAGCAACAGGCTCGCCACCTCCAGCCGCTCGTACCAGGGCTGCAGCTGGGCATAGAAGTACAGCGGCGGCCCTCCCAGCTGTGGGGTGAGCACATTGAAGGGGTCGTGCCAGAACAGCTTCATCCACGGCAGCGTCGCCTTCAGGCCATCAAAGGCGGTGGACGAGAGCATGAAGAGAATGAACAACAGCACGCTGAAGTCCGCCGCGCGCTCCTGTAGCAAACCGCTGCAGGGCAGCCGCCAGCGCAGCGCCCCTTGCACCCGGTGCAGCGGGGCCATGCGGGCAATCAGCCCAAACAGCAGGCCAAAAAACTCGCAGCGCGTGAACCAGTCGCGTGCGCCGACGCACCACACACCCAGCAGGTTGAACACCGTGTAACCCGCTAGCAGCGTAGCCAGGGAATAGGGGCGGATGCTGGCAAACAGCTCCACCCAGATGAAGGCCATGTAGAGCAGCAAGGCCGGCCAGCTTCCGAAGGCGGCCGGCAACTGCCAGCGCCCTCTGACAAAGCCGGGCCAGATGCGTCCGATGCCGTCTGCCAACGCCCGCCAGGGATTCAGCAGCCCATAGAGATTGCCCAGCAGCGCCGAGAGGTAGGCAATGCCCAGCACGCAGACGATCCAGAAGAACGTCATGTTGAAGTTCTGGTACGGGTTGCGGTGCCCGAAAAAGCCGGTGGCCAGGCACAGCAGCAAGAGCAGCACGCTGACCAGCTGCACCCAGGGCTTGAAGCGCCGCAGCGCCGCAAGCCGGGTTGCACTCAGCAGCACGCGCCCCGGCCGCGCCTCGCTGGCGAGCGTGCCGGCAGCAAAGAAAGCCACCACCAGAAACGACAGCACCAGCGCGGCCGTCGCACCATAGGCGTAGAGCCAGAACGGCACCGGCAGGTTGTAGATCACCCCGAAGGAATGCGCCTGAGCCGTCCAGGGCAGCAGCATCGAGAAACAGGCAAGGGGCGCGGCGCAGCGCCGCTGGATGAAGGTCATTCCTACTAGCCGGGGGAGTGATGGCGTGTCGTTAGTATCCCGCCAAACCAACACACACCGTCAGGGAACCCCATGCACAGCCCCATTCTCGCCCCCGTCGTCGCCCTCGTTGCCTGGAGCATGGTGATGTGGCTCTGGATGTACCTCACCCGCATCCCCGCCATTCAGAAGTCTCGGATGAAGCTAGACCCTCAGGCTCCGCGCGGCGAGCAGATGAACACCCTGCCCGCCTCGGTGCGCTGGAAGGCCGACAACTACAACCACCTGATGGAACAGCCCACCCTCTTCTATGCGATTGCGCTGGCACTCGCGCTGATGGAACAGGGTGCGGGTATCAACTGCACGCTGGCCTGGGCTTATGTCGGCCTGCGCGTTGTCCACAGCGTGCTGCAAGCCACCTGGAACAAGATCGAGGCGCGCTTTGGGCTGTTCTTCATCTCCTCGCTGGTGCTGATCGCGCTGATCGTCAACGCGGTGCGTGCCGTCTTCTAGGTGCCGCGCGGCTTGGCCCGCGCCGTGGCGGTCGCTGCCAGCGGATCCTCCGGCCAGGGATGGCGGGGATAACGCCCGCGCAGGTCCTTCTTCACCTCGAAATAGCTCTTGGCCCAGAAGCTGGCCAGATCAGCCGTGACGGCAATGGGCTTGCGGCCGGGTGACAGCAGATGCAGCACCACCCGCACGCGGCCTTCGCAGACGGTGGGCGTGGTGGCCTCGCCGAACATCTCCTGCAGCTTCACCTCCAGCGCCGGCGCCTGGCCCGGCGTGTAGGCGAGTGCGTAGCGGTTGCCGGTGGGCACGGTGAGATGCGTTGGTGCGCGCTTGGCGAGCGCCTGTTGCTGGGGGTAGTCGAGCATGGCGTTCAAGATCTCGCTCAAGCCCAGCTTGTCGAGATGGCTGCGGCGCGAGACGCCATCGAGATGCGGCAACAGCCAGTCTTCAAGCGTGGCGAGCAGGTTTGCCTCGCTCACATCGGGCCAGTCGGCCTCTGGCTGCCAGTGCCTGAGGGATTGCACGCGCAGACACCACTCGCGCGCCGAGTCCGTCCACGGCAGCGCATGCAGGCCAATGCTGCGGATGCCTTCGAGCATGGCGGTGGCGATGGCCACCTTGGCCTGCTCGTTCGCATCGGCAAGCCGTAGTGGCTTGGCCGCGAGCACGATGGCCCCCAGCCGTGTCTGGGTTTCAGCCACCACGGCTTCGGTCTGCGCATCCCAATGCACGGCGGGATTGGTCGCGATGCGATGGCCGTGCGCGGCGCGCACTTCGGCCTCGCTCATGGCAGCGGCCAGGCGAATGCGGCGGGTGGTGTTCGCACTGCGGGCATCGGTCTCGATACCCCAATGCGCGATGGCGAGCCATTCGCTGCGCACGAGCGGGTCGGTTTCGGGCAGGCGCGCTTCGCCGCCGTCGGCGCAGAGAAAGGCAATCTCCTTGGTGGCGCGCGGGCCATCGCGGCTGCCTTCTCGGCGCTGGGCGAGGCGTTCGGGGAAGGCAAGCGAGGTGAGTTCGGCGATGTTATTTGTTTCCCCTCTCCCACCGGGAGAGGGGTAGGGGTGAGGGAGAGCGCCTTGATCCAGAGTGCGCGTTTTCTGATGGCGCGTTCCCTCACCCGCGCCTTCGGCGCGGCCTCTCCCGGGGGGAGAGGCATTCTTGACCTCTAGGTTATCCAGCAGCCGCTCGAACTGCTTCACCGCGTCGCGCACACGGCGCACTTGCGCAGCGTCACCCCGCCCCGCTTGCAGCCGCTCGACACGCTCGGCGAGGTCACTGCCGCCCTCCGCCTCGCGCTCTTCGAGTGCGGCGGCCAACCAGCAGGCCAGTTCGCCCTGCCCGCCCGCTTCTGCCTTCAATAAAAGATGCGCTAGGCGCGGGCTGGTGGGCAGGCGACCCAGCGCACGGCCATGCGCGGTGATGCGGCCCGCGCCATCCAGCGCGCCGAAGGCCGTCAGCAGCTCGCGGGCGTAGCGCCAGTTGGCGGCGGGTGGCGGGTCGAGAAGACGCAAGTTGGCAGGATCGGCCACGCCCCAGCTGGCGAGATCGAGCGCCATGCGGCTCAGGTCTGTGCTCAGCATTTCCGGCGTGTCGTGCGCGATCAATCGGCCGTGTTGCTCCTGCGACCACAGGCGATACGCGGTGCCCGGCCCCAGTCGCCCGGCGCGGCCCGTGCGCTGGTCTGCTGAAGCCCGCGAGACGCGGCGGGTTTCGAGCACGTTGGCACCCGCGCCGAGATCGAAGCGCGCGAAGCGCACGAAGCCCGCGTCAATCACGGTGGTCACGCCCTCG
>CAMTXV010000007.1:0-9102 GCA_947085665.1 uncultured Sinobacteraceae bacterium
CCACTACACCCCAAGAGCCACACTCTTTCCCTACACGACGCTCTTCCGATCTTTCATGCTGCGCATGAAGCTCAACCTGCTCGACGCGGGCACCCGCTACGTCATCGTCTGCGACTCCGGCCGCCGCTCATCCGTAGCAGTGTTTGTGCTCAGCCAGAAGGGGTATGACGTGTCGATGGTGGATGGCGGCTTGCCCAAGTAGGGCAAGCCCTCCACTGCTACATGGTGTGCGTGGGCCGATCCGCCCCAAGCGCACCCGCAAGTGCCGCTTCAATCTTCTTCTGTGTGGCCCCCACATCCTGCGGTGAGAACTGCACGCCGATGCCCTGCTGACGCTTGTTCTGCGCGCCCTTGGGCGTGACCCACACCACCTTGCCGGCCACCGGCAGGCGCTCGGCGGAGTCCATCAGCGTGAGCAGGATGAACACCTCGTCGCCGAGCTTGTAGGTTTTTTCCGTCGGGATGAACAGGCCGCCGTTCTTGATGAAGGGCATGTAGGCCACGTACAGGGCGCTTTTGTCCTTGATGTTGAGGGTCAGGATGCCTGGTTGGCCGCCCGCCCTTGGAGGTGTGCTCATCGTCCCTTGTGCCCTTTGATGTGGTCTATCGCAATGCTGGTTTGAAGGTTACGCGCTGGCCCGCGGCACTGCCAGCCTTCAGAGCAGGCGCCAGCGCAACAGCAGCGACTCAAACAGCAGCTGTGGGTTGGCGTTCTGGTCTTCAAGACGACGCAGACCGTCGAGCAGCAGGCCGTGAAAAGCCTCGTGCTTGCCGCTCCAGGCGCCGCCCTCGCGCAGTTGTTGGCGCATCAGGCCCTGCCAGAGCCGCAGCACCTTACCGCCCTCGCCCTTCTCGCGACTCAGCTCGGCGGCCACCTGCAGTGGATCCGCCTTGCGCTCGGCCACCTGTCGCAAGCTGTGGCGCCAGGCGGCACGGCGCTTGGCCTCGCCGCTGGCGAGCCAGCTGGCCGCCTTCAGCGGCGCACCACCGGCTTCTTCGAGTAGTTCGGAATCGGCATCGGGATAGGTGCCATACAGCCAGCTCAGCGCTTCGCCCTTGGCCGGTGTGGCAAAGCGCAGCTGCTGGCAACGGCTGCGGATGGTTTGCTTCAGCGCCTGCGGAAAGCCGGTGACGAACATCAGCACCGTGTTGGCGGGAGGCTCTTCGATGGTCTTCAACAGCGCATTCGCCGCCGCATCGGAGAGATCACCGGCGGGTTCGATCACCACCACCCGCATGCCGCCGCGGTGGCTGGTGACGGCGAGCTTGTCCATGAGGCTGCGCGCGGCATCCACGGCAATGTCGCGGCGCATGCTGGAAGACTTCGGTGTCCAGTAGCTCAGGCCATCCTCAGCCTGTAGTGATAATTCGGTGGCGAGGCCCAGATGGCCGTCGTTGGTCACCAGATGTGCATCCGGGTGTCCGCCGGAGGCCAGCATCTTGCAGCTGTTGCAAACACCGCAGGCCTGCTGCTGGGCATCTACGGCATCGCAGAGCAGGCTCGCAGCCCAGGCGCGCACGAAGCTGCGCTTGCCCACGCCCTCGCTGCCCGAGAGCAGCCAGGCGTGGTGCAGCTGGGTGCGCATCTGCGCGCTGGTAACAGCCTGCCACTGGCGCTGCTGCCAGGGCAGCGCAGCAAGCGCTGGGCTCACAGATGCTGCTCCAGCGCCTTGACGATCGCCGCCTGCACCGCTGCGAGCGGGGCGCTGGCATCGATCACCACATAGCGTGAGGGTGCTGCCGCCGCACGCTGCAAATAACAGGCACGCACGCGCTCCTGAAAGGCCATGGCCTCAGCCTCGAAGCGGTTGGTGTCGCCCCGGCTTCTGGCGCGTTGCAGGCCCTGCTCGGGGGCGAGATCAAACAGCAGGGTCAGCTGCGGCACGAAACCTTTCAGCACATAGCTTTCGAGTTCGGCCAGGCGTTCAGGCTGCACCCCGCGACCCTCGCCCTGGTACGCCCAGCTGGCATCCACAAATCGGTCGCACACCACATCTTCACCGCGCGCCAGTGCGGGCCAGATGGTCGCACTCAGGTGGGCGGCGCGTGCCGCAAACATCAGCAGCACCTCGCTCTCCGCAGGCATGCCCTCGGGCCAGTCGCCCAGCACCACGCCCCGGATTGCTTCGGCCAGCGGCGAGCCACCGGGCTCTCGGGTGAGCGTTACTGCCCTGCCTTGTGATTTGAGCCAGTCGCGGATGAACACCGCAGCCGTGGACTTGCCTGCGCCCTCGCCGCCTTCGAGCGTGATGAAGCGCCCGGCAGCAGGGCTCACGGCCCACCGCCCAGCTGGTAGCGGCGCACGGCGGCATTGTGCTCATCGAGCGTGCGGCTGAACTGGTGAGTGCCGTCACCCTTGGCCACAAAGAACACACTGCCGTCATCCTTCGGGTGCAACGCGGCATGAATGGCTGCGCGCCCCGGCAGGCAGATGGGCGTGGGCGGCAGGCCCTTGCGGGTGTAGCTGTTGTAGGGGGTATCGCGGCGCAGGTCGGTGCGTCGCAGATTGCCGTCGAAGGCATCGCCGATGCCGTAGATCACCGTTGGGTCTGTTTGCAGCAGCATGCCCACCCGCAGGCGGCGCACGAAAACACCGGCGATGCGCGCGCGTTCAACAGCCGCGCCGGTTTCCTTTTCAACGATGGAGGCCATGGTGAGCGCCTCGCTCGCGTTGGCATACGGCAGGCCGGACTCGCGCTGTGCCCATTCGGCATCCAGCGTTTCCGTCATCAACCGGGCGGCATGGCGCAGCAGCTCGACATCGCTCATGCCCTTGGTGAAGCGGTAGGTGTCGGGGAAGAAACGCCCTTCCGGGTGCTGACCCTGGTGACCGATGCGCTCCATGAGGGCATCCGGGGCAATGTCGTCGGGCAGCGTGTGGGTGAGGTCTTCATGCGAGGCGATGAGGGTGAAGGCCTGCGAGAACTTCCAGCCTTCGGGGATGCGCAGCTCGCTCAGCACCGAACGGCCTTCGATGAAAAGCTCCAGAGCGCCCAGCGCATTCACGCCGGGTGCCACATCGAACTCGCCGGCCTTGATGCGGCGATTCACATCGGTGAGTCGTGCCCACACCAGCAGGTAGCGACCCTGGCGCGGACTGGCCAGCAGGCCATCGGCCTGCATCTGGGCAATCACCGTCGAAAGCCGGTCGCCACGCGCGATGCTGACGCGCTCCACCTCATGGATCGACAGCGGCGCACGCAGCTGGTGATAGCCATCCCACATCAGGCCCGCAAGCGCGAGAACGGCCAGCAGCGCCAGTAGCAGCACGATGCGCAGCAGGGCTTTGAACAGACGAGTAAGAGCTTTCATGGTGGGAATTATCGGGGCTCGCCGGTGCTGTCGCTCAGCATCGGCTGCGCCAGTGTGGTCTGCAGGCGTTGGGTGACCGTACCGGGTGTGGCAAACACGTGCTCATCGAATCGCTTCACTGGCCACACGCCGATGAGACTGTTGCTCAGAAACACCTCGCTGGCGTCTAGCAGCACGCTGGGGGGTTGCTCCACCAGCTCGACGACGAGCCCGTGTGCGCGGGCCGCATCGAGCACTTTGGTGCGCATCATGCCGGCCACACCGCAGCGACTGAGCCTGGGCGTGTGCAGGCGGCCGTCGCGCATCCAGAACACATTGCTGCGGGTGCCGCAAACCAGCAGGCCCTCGCTGTCGCACATCAGCGCCTCCTGCACGCCAGCAGGCCAGCCGCGCGCGGCGAGCATGCTTTCCAGTCGATTGAGGTGTTTGGCTCCAGCCAGCAGCGGCTGCGCACCCAGGCGCACGGGCGAGCTGATCACCGCCACACCCTCGCTCCAGTTGGCCAGCGGAAACCGCGGCGCCGGGTAGCGCAACAGAATGCGTTCGCACTGGCGGCTGGTGGGCGCATAGCCGCGGCCTGCACCGCTGCGGGCGAGGATGATCTTGCCCACCACCGGCGCGCTGCGGCCGCCGCCGAGCGAGTCCAGCTCGGCTTCGAGCTGGCCCACATGCGGCGGGTCCAGACCCAGCAGCCGGCAGTCGTGCACCAGCTTCACGTAGTGGCGATCGAAATCGAGCCAGCGGCCATCCACCTTCAGCAGGGTGCGAAATACGCCATCGCCGTAATGCAGCGCGCGGCTCAGCAGCACGCTGGCCTTGGGCGGTGCGCCATTGACGAGGGCCACCACATCGCGCGGCAGATCACCAATCACCCTTCCACCCCCAGCGCGCGCAGCAGGCCGCGGGCCTTGCTGCGGGTTTCGGCGAGTTCCTGCGCGGGCACCGAGTCGGCTACCACGCCGGCACCGGCGCGGAAGCTCACCTGCTGACCTTCCACCACCAGGGTGCGGATGAGAATGTTGAGGTCGGTCTTGCCGTGGCGCGAGATGTAGCCCATGGCCCCGGTATACGGCCCGCGGCCCACGGCTTCCAGCTCGGCGATGATTTCCATCGAGCGCAGCTTGGGGCAGCCGGTGATGGTGCCGCCCGGAAACACGGCGGCAATTGCCTCGCCCACGCCCACACCGGGGCGCAAGCGCCCGCGCACATTGCTGACGATGTGGTGCACATGGGCGTAGCTCTCCACCGTCATCAGCTCGCTCACTTCGACGCTGCCGGGCACGCAGACGCGGCCGAGGTCGTTGCGTTCGAGGTCGATCAGCATCACGTGTTCGGCGCGCTCCTTGAGGCTGCCCACCAGCTGGGCCTTGAACGCACTGTCTTCGGCCGCGGTGGCCCCACGCGGGCGGGTGCCGGCGATGGGACGCGTCTCGACGCGATCCTGGTCGATGGAGATCAGTCGCTCCGGCGAAGAGCTGAGCACGGTGCCGCCAGGAAACTGCGCCAGACCGGAGAACGGCGCGGGATTGGTTTCGCGCAGGCGCCGGTAGAGCGCGGCGGCGGTGACGCTGCCTGAAAGCTGGGCCTGCCAGGCGCGGGAGAGATTGATCTGAAAGCTGTCGCCGGCAGCCAGGTAGTCGAGCACGCGCGCGCAACCGTCGAGATAACGCGGCTCGGGCTCCTCATGCACTGCAGAAACCTGCGGCAGAGGAGTGGCCGCAAAGGGCGCGTAGCGTGCAAGGTCAGCCTGCATCGCCGCCAGCTGAGCGGCATCGCGCTCTGCCAGCAGCGTGGTCTGGCCGGTATGGTGATCAACGATCACCGCCGCTGCGCAGCCCACCGCCATCGCATCCGGCAGCGCATGCGGCGAGTCGGGCAGTTGCAGCCGCGGTTCGGTGAAACGGGCCGCTTCGTAACCCAGCAGTACAAACCAGCCGCCCACGAAAGGCAGCGCCTGCTCAGGGAGACGACCCGCCTGCTCAACGACCGTCGAAAGCCGCGCAAAGAAGTCGGGGCCCTCGGTCACCGTCTCCGCCGACTGCCAATCGGGAAAAGCAAATAGCAGGTCGTAGCGGCCAGACACGGGATGCCCTGCCACGCTCTGCAGCAGAAAAGGGTAGCGGTGAGGGTCAAGCTCGTGCAGCGCCAGCAGATCGGGCGTGCCCGATAGCTGGGCGCTGTGAGTCACTTACACAAGGCGTTTGAACACCAGGGTGCCATTGGTGCCGCCAAACCCGAAGGAGTTGGAGAGCACAACATCCACCTTGGCATCGCGCGCTGTGTGCGGCACGTAGTCAAGGTCGCAACCCTCGCTGGGGTTGTCGAGATTGATGGTGGGCGGCAGCTTGCCGTCGCGGATGGCCAGTATTGAGAACACCGCCTCGATGCCGCCGGCGGCGCCCAGCAGATGCCCGGTCATCGACTTGGTGGAGGACACCGCCACCTTCATCGCCTGCGCACCGAGTGCCGCCTTCATGGCCGTGGTTTCGGCAATGTCGCCGGCCGGCGTCGAGGTGCCATGGGCGTTGATATAGCTCACGTCCTCGGGGTTGATCTTTGCGTCGGCCATCGCCGCCTGCATGGCGCGGCGAGCGCCGTTGCCGTCTTCCGGCGGCAGGGTGATGTGGTAGGCGTCAGACGACATGCCAAAGCCCAGCAGCTCGGCGTAAATCTTGGCACCGCGCGCCTTCGCGTGCTCGTATTCCTCCACCACGATCACGCCGGCGCCATCGCCCAGCACAAAGCCATCGCGGTCCTTGTCGAAGGGGCGGCTCGCCTTGGTTGGGTCCTCGTTACGGGTGGAGAGTGCGCGCGCCTGGCAGAAACCCGCCATGCCCGCGGGGGCTGAACCGGCCTCGGCACCACCGGCGATCACGATATCGGCATCGCCGTAAGAGATCATGCGATGTGCCATGCCAATGGAATGCGCAGCCGTTGTGCAAGCCGACACCACGCCGAACGTGCCTCCGGTGATGCCCATCTCGATGGAGATGTAACCAGCGACCATATTGATGATGGAACTCGGCACGAAGAACGGCGAAACGCGCTTCACGCCCTTCTCGTGCAGGGCACGGCACTCGTCTTCAATCGAGCCGATGCCGCCAATGCCGGAGCCAACCGTGACCGCAATGCGCTCGCGGTTGGCATCGGTCACTTCAATGCCGGCGTCGCGGATGGCCTGCTTGGCAGCGGCCACACCGTAATGGATGAAAGGATCGGTCTTGCGCAATTCCTTCGGCCCCATCGCCTCCTCAGGCTTGAAGTCGGCCGACACCAGACCCGCGAACTTCGTGGGGTAGGTGGAAACGTCGTAATGGGTGATCGGGACAATGCCCGAGCGTCCAGCGAGGATGTTTGACCAGGCGAGGTCAACCGAAGAACCGACGGGAGAGACGATGCCCAGTCCCGTCACGACCACACGGCGTTGCGTCATGCGCAAGAGATCAATTTAAAAGAGGGGGACAAATAAAAAGGGCCTGACGAGCAGGCCCCTTCTGGTCACTCAAGACGCCTGCGGAGCGTGGGTCTTGATGTAGTTCAGCACGTCTTGGAAAGTGCGAATCTTCTCGGCTTCTTCATCCGGGATGTCGATTTCGAACTCTTCTTCCAGTGCCATGACCAGTTCGACGGTATCGAGAGAATCGGCGCCGAGGTCCTCCACGAATGCAGACTCCGGCTTGATCTGGTCTTCACTCACGGAAAGCTGTTCAGCGATGATTTTCTTGACTTTGTCTTCGAGGCTCATTTGGGGTCCTTGGGGGCCGGTTATTGCGGGCGGATTCTAAGCGATGGTTGAAGACTGTCGCCACCGACCGATTGTTGCAGTGCAGCAGATCAATTTCAGACGCGCGCTGAACGGCGCCCTGGCGCTCAGCTCATGTGCAAGCCGCCATTCACATGCAGGGTTTCACCCGTGATGTACCCCGCGGCACCAGACGCAAGAAACAGAACGGCAGCGGCGATGTCTGCCGGCTCACCCAAGCGACCAGACGGCACTTGCGACAGCAGCGCAGTGCGAGCGACTTCCGGCAGCGCCTGGGTCATGTCGGTGGCAATGAAGCCGGGGGCGACGACATTGACCGTGATGCCGCGCGAGCCAATTTCCTTCGCGAGCGCTTTGCTGAAGCCCACCAGGCCCGCCTTGGCTGCACAGTAATTGGCCTGACCGGCATTGCCCATCGCACCCACCACCGAGCCCACCGAGACGATGCGCCCGTAGCGCGCTTTCATCATGCCGCGGATCACCGCGCGACTCAGACGGAACACTGACGAGAGATCGGTGTCCAGCACCTCGTTCCACTCGTCATCCTTCATCCGCAGCAGCAGGTTGTCGCGGGTGACGCCCGCGTTGTTGATGAGCACGCTGATGGCCCCCACTTCCTTGGCGATGGCTTCCACCAGCGCATCGCTGGCGGCGGCATCGCGTACGTTGAGTACGCGGCCCTGCCCGCCGAAGGGCTTCAGTGCTTCGCCGATGGCCAGAGCACCTGACTCGCTGGTGGCCGTGCCAATCACGGTGGCGCCCGCTTCTGCCAGCGCCATGGCAATGGCACGGCCAATACCACGCGAAGCACCGGTCACCAGTGCGATTTGTCCTGCGAAAGAGCCTGAGTTGCTCATGGGGTTCCTTGATGGGTGAACGTGGCTGCGGCAGCGGCGAGCGCTGCCGGGTCTTCGAGAGCAACCAGCGTGGCGCCTTCGACACTGCGCTTTACCAGTCCCGTGAGCACCTTGCCGGGGCCGCATTCGAGCCAGTGCGTCACGCCATCGGCGGAGAGACGCTGCAAGATGCGCGTCCACTGCACCGGCTGATGCAACTGGGCCGCCAATGCGGCGCGGATGGCATCCGGCTCGGTGCGCGGCATTGCATCCAGGTTGTGCAGCACGGTGAGCCGCGGCGCGGCCACTGGAATGGCGGCCAGCGCGCCGGCCAGCTCATCGGCTGCGTTTTTTAAGAGACTGCAATGCGAAGGCACCGACATGCCCACGCGCATCACCATGCGTGCGCCCTCGGCCTTGCCGTTGGCCAGCAGCCACTCGAGTGCCGGCGTTTCGCCCGCCACCACCACCTGACCCGGTGCGTTGTAGTTGGCTGGCGCCAGATGTTCACTGCCGGGGTAGCGCTGGCAGAGCGCGCCCACGGCCGCGTCATCCAGCCCAATCACCGCCACCATGCCGCCCTGCCCCTCGGGCACGGCGGCCTGCATGAGGCGCCCGCGCAGCGCCACCAGCCGCAGCGCATCGGCGAACCCCAGACTGCCGGCAGCCACCAGCGCGGTGTACTCACCCAGGCTGTGACCCGCCAGCGCCAGGGGTTGGGCAGGGTTCTGTGACTGCCAGGCCCGCCACACGGCAATGCCGGCGGCGAGCAAGGCGGGCTGGGTGTTCTCGGTGCGGTCCAGAGACTCCTTGGGGCCCTCGCGCACCAGTGCGGCGAGATCGAAGCCCAGTGCATCCGAAGCCTCGGCCAGCGTCTGCCCCACCACCGGATGGGCATCGCCCAGCGCCTTGAGCATGCCCACGGCTTGAGAGCCCTGGCCAGGTAACAGCAATGTGTAACTCAATTCTTTCTCCAGTGATTGCTTGGTCTGTAGACCACTTTCGAGTGGCTTTGCGGATTGCACTTTCAGGTTCACGGCTGATTCAGTGCGGCAGCGGATTCTACTCAGGCACCAAGGACAGACCTCAACGTCCTCTACCCATCCGCACCCGTTTCAAGGAGACCTGAACATGCTTCATTACGCCGCCGTCTTTCTCATCATCGCCATCATCGCCGCCGTTCTCGGCTTC
>CAMTXV010000008.1:0-13687 GCA_947085665.1 uncultured Sinobacteraceae bacterium
CAGGGGGCAAAAGCCTGGGCGCGGCGCGCGCGTTGGGGTAAGCCGCTGAACATTCTCCGGCTTGCCAAGAGCGTGTTCACCTTTGCCGGCGGGGCCGACTACGTGGCCTGGAAGGTGGAGCGGCACAGCGGCTATCGCATTCCCCTCACCGACTGGCAGCGTCGCCATCCGCTGCTGGCCGCGCCCGGCGTGCTGTGGTCGCTGTGGCGGCGCGGCGTACTGCGCTAAGCCGCGTCGCACCCACAAAAAAGCCCGGCACGGCCGGGCTTTTTTGTGGAGCAACAACTTTCAGCGAGCGCCGATGGCGATGGCGCGGTCGAGATCACCGTGCGCAGGGTAGGCCGTGTTGCTGGCCGGCTTGCTGCGGCGCATGGGCGGCAGTGCGGCGAGCACGCCCATCTGGCGGCCAACGGTTTCGAACAGCTGCACCACGCGGTCGATCTGCTCGAAGCTGTGCGCGGCGCTGACGCTGGAGCGCAGCAGCGGCAGATTGCTGGGCGTGGCGGGCGGCAGGGCGAGGTTCAGGTACACACCGCCTTCCAGCAGGCGGTTCCAGAACGCCACCGCGAGCATCGGGTCGTCGAGAGCCACCGAGACGATGGGGTTCGGCTGCGGACCGACCTTGAAGCCAAGACCTTTGAGGCCGTCATACAAGCGATGCGCATTGGCGTGCAGCTTGGTGCGCAGCTCCGGCGAGGCCTGCAGGCGCTTGAGCGCCATGATGGTGGAGGTCATCACCGACGGCGGCAGCGAGGCGGTGAACATGTACGGGCGGCAGCCGACGCGCAGCACGTCGAAGCCATCGATATCCGACACGCAGAAGCCGCCGACGCTGCCGAGGCTCTTCGAGAAGGTGCCCACCACGAAATCCACATCAGCCTCAACACCGGCTTCTTCCGCCAGACCGCGGCCGTGTTCGCCGAGCACGCCCAGCGAGTGGGCCTCGTCGACCATCAGCCAGGCGCCGGCTTCGCGCTTGACGGCGGCCATTTCCTTGAGCGGTGCGGCGTCGCCGAGCATCGAGTAGATGCCCTCGACCACCACCAGCTTGGCACCCGGCTCGCTGCTGAGGCGGCGCAGGCGCTTGGCGAGATCATCCGGATCGTTGTGGCGGAAACGCACCACTTCGGCGTGACCCAGGCGGGCGCCGTCGTAAATGGAGGCGTGGCTGTCGCTGTCGAGCAGCAGGTAGTCGCCCTTGCCGGCCAGGGTGGAGAGCATGCCCAGGTTGGCCTGGTAGCCGGTCGAAAACACCATGCAGTGTTTGCGGTTGAAGTAGGCCGCAAGGTCGGTTTCGAGCTGGCGGTGGCCGCCGTAGCTGCCGTTGGCAATACGTGAGCCAGTGGTGCCGGTGCCCTGCTGGCGCAGCACTTCCACGGAGGCTTCGATGCACTCCTGGTCGAAGGTGAGGCCCAGATAGTTGTTGGTGCCGAGCAGGATCGTGCGGCGACCCTTGTGCAGTCCTTCGGTGGGCGAGAACATCTCGTCAAACACCATCTCGAAGGGATTTTGACCCACTGCACGCAGTTGGTCGTAGGTCTGCCGCAGAGGGGCAAACTTGTTGAGGATGCTCACGATTTCAGTTTCCTAGCACGCAATTGTTCAACCACGGTCACCAAGTCATCGAGGGTTTCCACCTCGGCCACCTTGTCCAGCGAAATCACGATGTCGAAGCGGTCTTCGAGCGTCAGCATGAAGTCCATGACGGCCAGCGAGTCGAGGTTGAGGTCGCGCATGATGTGGGTGGTGCCGGTGACGGCCACCTCCGCCGGTACGATCTGCCGCAGGCCTTCAACGATCTGCTCCCGGGTATCACTCACGCGCTGGTCCATTCCCTTGTCTCGTTTGCCGCAAAAACTCTTTGCCTGCGCATGATTTGGGCCATGCGGGCGAAATTGTAAGCGGTTGGTAACAAAAAGTTCTTGTAAATATGAATCCGGCTGGCCGGTGGTCAGAACGCCGCCATACGGCAGGGCAGTGGGTTCTTGGAGCGCCCGCGCGGCGCGTAGTTCTACCCGAACTACAGCCAGCCTGCTTGGCGGTACCAAGCGGCGGCTGAACGAAAGCCCTCCACCAGGCCGTGGCGGGCGGCTTGAGCAGGCTGAAACTGTTCGAGGGGGCTCACGCTCCAGTCCTCGTGCAGCAGCTCGCGCAGCTTGCCGGCATTGAACATGGCGGCCTTGCCCAGCAGACCAGCGCCTACCGAGGCCGCCGAGCCGAGCCCCTTGAGCAGCGGGCGCGGCACCTGCACGAAGCGGGGGCGGAGATTGCCCGTGGCATCCGCCGCCGCTTGCAGAATCTGCCGCCAGCTATAGCCCTCGGGCCGCGCATCGGCCAGGCATTGAATGTTGCCGGAGGCTCCGGCATCCAGCCGATCGGCAAAGGCAGCCACTGCGTCTTCCACATGAATCACCGCAATCCGCGCATTTGGTCGGCCCAGCAGGGGAATCACGGGCTGTGCGCCGAGCTGAAAAAACACCATCGTCTCGCGGTCGCCCGGGCCATACACGGCGGGTGGACGCAGCACGCTGAACTGCTGGGGGGAGAGCTGCTGAGTGACTGCGGCTTCGCCTGCCTGCTTGCTGGCGCAATAGCCCGAGAGCTGCGGCTCGCGCGCCGCCAGGCTGGAGATCTGCAGAAAGTGCGCGGTTGGCGCTGCCCGCTGCACGGCGGCGACCAGCGCCGCAGTGCCGTCGCGGTTCACCTGCATGAAGGCGGCGGTGTCGCGCGCCTTGATGGCACCGGCCAGATGCAGCACAGCGTCGGCGCCGCGCACCAGACGATCCAGCGCCGGCGCGTCATCAAGCGCACCCAGCACCACCTCGAGTTTGAGGCCCTGCCAGAGCGGATGTGCCGGCTCGCTGCGCGCCAGCACCCGCACCTGCCAGCCGCGGGCGACAAGGGCGGCTACAGCATGGCGTCCGACAAAGCCGGTGGCGCCGGTGACGGCAATGGTTTTTCCGGCGGCCGTCATCGCATCAGGTCGCAGCGAAGGCGCCGCTCACATACAGCGCCTTGGCCTTGGCGCGGCTGAGCTTGCCGGAGGAGGTGCGCGGCAGCGCACGCGGCGGCACGGCCACTACGTCGGTATCCACCCCGTGGCGCAGGCGGAGCACGCCGGAGACTGCTGTGCGCAGGGCTTCCAGGGCTGCTGCATCGGCAGCGCGGAACTCCACCAGCACCACGATGCGCTCGGTGTCGCCGTTGTCGACGGCCACAGCGGCGACATCACCGCTGCGCAGGCCCTCCACCTCGTGCTCGGCAGTCCATTCAAGGTCCTGCGGCCAGAGGTTGCGACCGTTGATGATGATGAGGTCCTTCGCGCGGCCGGTGACCACGATCTGCTGCTCGGCCAGATAACCGAGATCCCCGGTATCGAGCCAGCCATCGGACGAGAGCACTGCGGCAGTCGCCTCGGGCTGGCCAAAGTAGGAGTGCATCATGCTCGGGCCGCGCACATACAGGCGGCCGATGTGGCGCTCCGCCAGTACTTCGCCATTGTCGTTGCGTACTTGGACTTCATGCAGCGGCAGCACCGGCCCGCAGCACACGAAATCGCGGGTGCGGGTGCTGGCGGCCGTGGCCAGCGTGGCGCGCTGGGCGTGTTCCAGCACGTCCATATCGAGCCGCTCGGCTTCGATGCCCTGGTTGGTGGGGGCGAAGCTCACGGCGAGCGCTGTTTCGGCCATGCCGTAGCTGGGCACGAAGGCGCTGGCCTTGAAGCCGCGCGCTGCAAAGCGCTCGGCGAACACGGCCAGCGGATCAGGCCGCACCATGTCGCCGCCAATGCCGGCGCCGCGCCAGCGCGAAAGATCAAGGTGATCAATGGAGGCGGTCTGCGCGCGTCTTGCGGCCAGCTCGTAGCCGAAGGTGGGGCTGTAGCTGAGCGTGCCGCCGTTGCGGGTGATGAGATCCAGCCACAGCAGCGGCCGGCGGGCGAAATCGCGGGTGGCGATGAGGTCTACCGAGATCTGGCAGACCAGCGGGGTGAGCAGAAAGCCGATCAGCCCCATGTCGTGATAGATCGGCAGCCAGGAGGTGCAGCGATCTTCCGGGCCAATCTGCAGGCCATCGCGGGCGATGCCCAGGATGTTGGCCATCAGCGCCCGGTGGGTGACCGCCACGCCCAGCGGAAAGCGCGTGCTGCCGGAGGAGAACTGCAGATAACTGAAGTCATCGGCCTGCGGCGTGGGCAGTGCGGTGACGCGGTCGGTGGCGGGCAGCTCGGCCAGGGTGCCGACATAGTGCAGGTTCAGGCCGCTGGCGGCCTGTGCCAGCCATTCGGTGAGCGCGGTGGGAGCGAGTGCGGCTGAAGCGCCGGCGATTTGCAGCATGTGGCGGATGTGCGCCACGTAAGCCTCACGACCACCAAAGGCAGCGGGCAGAGGCAGTGTGGTGGGCACCAGGCCCGCGTACTCGCAGGCAAAGAAGCCGCGCGCGAAATCGCCTTCGGTATCGGCAATGAGCGCCACCCGGTCGCCCGGCAGCAGGCCCTGGGCCAGAAACTGCTGTGCCAGTACCAGCGCCTGCTCGCGCAGCAGACGGTACGGCAGCGCCTCGATCAGCTCGCCCTTGCCGGAGTAGAAGTTGAAGCCGGTGTCGCCCAGGGCGGCGTAATCCAGCGCCGCGGGCAGGGTGGCGAAGTCAGCTAGCCGGTAGTGGGGGAGTCCGCTCGAAGTCGGAGTGTGCGCCTGCATGAATGTGGGTCTAGTTCTGTGAGGGACTGTTGAGCTGTTCTGGACGGCGCTCTCGGGCGCGCATGGTATCGCACCCGTTCTGGCAGACGTTCAGGCGAGCCCGGACTTCGAGCGCGCGAACCAGCGCAGCACCAGCCATAGCTGGATGACGAACAGCAGCAGCGCCCCCAGCACGGCCGCCATGCCAGCGCCCACCAGACCATGTTCGGCGGTGACCCAGTACAGCAACGGCAGATACGGCAGCACCACGGCTAGCTTTGCCTTGAGTGCCAGAGTGGCGTTGCCGGTGGAGAGCAGCAAGGGTTCCAGCGGCACCGCCCAGATGCCGATTACACCGGCGGCCAACAGCCACAGCATCACGGTTTTGGCAGCGACGTATTCGGGGCCGATCAAAAGCCCTAAGGCTTCGCCGCCTATGACCGATGCCACGAGCAGCAGCAGCGTGGCAATGGCGCCGCCACCAATGGCGAGCTGGAAGATGAGCTTCTTCAGCGCCGCCCGCTCATTGCCGTGCGCAAGGCGCGCAAGCTCCGGGTACAGCGCCGGGCCGATCAGCTTGGCTGGTTTGGCAGTGGCATCGGCCAACTGCTTGGCAATGCGGTACAGGCCCGCCTCACTGGCGCCCAGCAGCGCGCCGACAAAGAGGGTGCCCATTTGCGTGAAGGCGAGGTTCAGCACCGAGTTGAAGTTGGTGGACCACACAAAGCCCCAGATGCCCGGCAGATCGGACACCAGCGGCTGTCCGGCGCTGGCACGGAAGCGCTTCAGCACGCCCTGGCGCTTCAGTGCCCAGATGGCGGCCGCATACACATAGACAAAGGACACGAACTTGGCGAAGAACCAGATCGCCAAAAACACTTCCAGACCTGCGCCCACCCACCAGGCCCAGAGCACGCAGAGCAGCTTCACCCAGGATTCCACCGGGCTTTGCAGCGCGAAGAGATCGAAGCGGTCCACCAGGCGCAGCACGCCCGTGGGCGTGCCGTTGACCATGAAGAAGATCGACAGCGCATAGAGCGTGACCGCCCACTGGTGTTCGGTCTGCCAGCCAAGGCCCGTGCCGATCAGCCAGACACCCGCCATGGCGCCCGCCACACCGGCCACGCCACTGGCGACATCGAGCCAGAGGCTGAAGCGCAGCATGCGGTGGAAATCGCCGAACCGGCGTTCAATGAAGGAGCCGGTGCCGTAGCTCAGCAGCACCTGCCAGGACTGGAAGCGCAGCAGCTCGCCAACGGTTTGGGTGTAGGCGTGGATGAGCACCAGCACGCCGAAGGTTTCAACCCCCAGCGTGCGCGCGGTGAGCGCTAGTACTCCCAGGTTGAAGACTGCGTTGAGCGCCTTTCCGCCCAGCAATAGGCCTGCATTGCCAATGACCTGCCGAAACGGCCCTTTGGGGCTGCTGGGAGGTTCAATGGGAATGGAGCTGGTCAGTGGTCGTCTCGTCCGACCAACATGCGGTTGGCATGTTGGTCGGGGCGACAGGATTCGAACCTGCGACCTCTTGCTCCCGAAGCAAGCGCTCTACCAAGCTGAGCTACGCCCCGATGTGAAGATTTCTAGTGCTGGCGTGCGATGGAGAAATCCGCGAGCGCCAGCAGCGCCGATTTGTAAGGCGAATCGGGAAGATCGCCAATCGATGCCTTCGCGTGAGCAGCATGCCGTTCAGCGAGCGCGAGAGTGTAGGGGATGGCCCCGGTCGAATCAATTGCGGCGCGGACTTTATTGAGCGTGGCCTCGAAGTCGCCCAGCTCGCCCGTGCGGATGACGTGGCGGATGCTCTCCGCCACGACAGGGTCGCCGTGCCGGAGTGCATGAATCAGCGGCAAGGTGGGCTTGCCCTCGATCAGATCGTTGCCCACGGCCTTGCCGCTCTCGGCGGGGTCGCCGGTGAAATCGATGACGTCATCGGCCAGCTGGTAGGCCATGCCGAGGGCGAGGCCGTAGTTGCCCAAGGCGTCGACGACCTCGCCTCTGGCTCCCGAAGCCAGAGCGCCCAACTGCGCCGCGGCCCGGAACAGCACCGCTGTTTTCAGCTCGATGACCTTGAAGTAGCGCGCCTCGTCCACCGCCGGGTCGCGTGCGTTCAGCAATTGCAGCACCTCGCCTTCGGCGATGGCATTGGTGGTGTCGGCCATCACCTGCATCACCTGCATTTCGCCCACCTCCACCATCATCTGGAAGGCGCGGGAGTACAAGAAATCGCCCGAAAGCACGGCTGCCGAGTTGCTCCACTGGGCGTTTGCGGTGATGCGCCCGCGCCGCAGGTCGGTGCGATCGACCACGTCGTCGTGCAACAAGGTGGCGGTGTGGATGAACTCGATCACCGCGGCCAGAATGTGGCCCGTGCCGTCCAGGCGCCCTGCGGCTCCGGCGGCGAGCAGTGCGGTGGCAGGCCTCAGACGCTTGCCGCCGGCGCCGATGATGTGGCTGGAAATATCGTTGATCAGCGGCACCTGCGAGGCCAGGCGGCTGCGGATAACCTGATTGATCGCGGCGAGGTCTTCCGCAATCGGCGAGAGCAGCGTTTTGAGATCCATTGCGGAGGGTGACCGGTGAGTGGCGCGGATGCTATTGGCCGCTTGCTGATGCCGTCAAACACGAGCGTTGACTTGCCAGGCCCGCCTCACTAAAATCCGCAGCCTTTCGCCCTAGCCCTCTCCAAAAGATGGCAGCGGGCTTCGTCACGGAGCAGGTCATATGTACGCCGTCATCAAAACCGGGGGTAAGCAGTATCGCGTCGCCTCGGGCGCAGAACTCAAGGTCGAAAGTCTGGTGGGCGATGTTGGCTCCACGATCTCTTTTGACGAAGTGCTGATGGTTGGCGTCGGCGAGAGCATCAAGGTCGGCGCGCCCTTCGTGGCCGGCGCTTCGGTGAAGGCCGAAGTCGTCAAGCACGGCCGCGGCGACAAGATCCGCATCATCAAGCACCGCCGTCGCAAGCACTATCACAAAGAACAAGGTCATCGCCAGAATTTCACGGCGGTGAAAATCACCGAAATCATCGGCGCCTAAGCCGAGCTTTCAGGAGAACATCTCATGGCACATAAAAAAGCAGCAGGTTCAACCCGCAACGGCCGCGACTCCGAATCGAAGCGCCTTGGCGTCAAGAAGTTCGGCGGCGAGCAGGTCATCGCCGGCAACATCATCGTTCGCCAGCGTGGCACCGAGTTCAAGCCCGGCCACGGCGTTGGCATCGGCAAGGACCACACCCTGTTCGCGCTGACCGACGGCAAGGTGCTGTTCAAGGCCCGCGGCATCAAGGGCAAGACGCACATCGATATCGTCGCCGCCTAACCGGCGCTGGCAGATCGCATAAAGCCCCGCGAACCGGGGCTTTTTTGTATCTGTCTCTTCACTTTAGCTGTAAGGACTCGCGCATGAAGTTTGTCGATGAAGCCGTCATCCACGTTGCCGCTGGCGATGGTGGCAACGGCTGCGTGAGTTTTCGCCGTGAAAAGGCCATTCCCTTCGGCGGCCCGGATGGTGGTGACGGTGGAGACGGCGGCAGCATCTATGCCGTGGCCGACATCAACCTCAATACCCTGGCCGACTTCCGCTTCACCATGCGCTTCAAGGCGCCGCGCGGTGAGAACGGCATGGGTGCGGAATGCACCGGCCGCGGGGGCGAAGACCTCGTCATCGCCATGCCGCTGGGGACCCGCATCGTCGATATGGACACCGACGAGGTGGTGGGCGAACTCACCCGCATCGGCCAGCAGATCAAGCTCGCGCAGGGCGGCTTTCACGGCATGGGAAACCGCCGTTTCAAGTCCAGCATCAACCGCTCACCGCGCCAGTCCACGCCGGGCTCGCTGGGCGAGCAGCGCGAGCTGGCGCTCGAACTCTCGCTGATGGGCGATGTGGGCCTCTTGGGCCTGCCCAATGCAGGTAAGTCCACGCTGCTGGCTTCGGCCTCTGCGGCGCGTCCGAAGATTGCGGACTACCCCTTCACCACGCTCTACCCGCAGCCTGGCGTGGTCAGCTGCGGCATCGGCCGCAGCTTCGTGATGATGGACATCCCAGGTCTGATCGAGGGGGCTGCCAGTGGTGCTGGCCTCGGCCATCGCTTTCTGAAGCATCTGCAGCGCACGAATCTGCTGCTGCACATGATCGACGTGAACCCGCCGGGTGGCGAAGACATCGTTGCGCAGATCAAAACCATCCGCGCCGAGCTGTCCGAGTTCAGCGACGAGGTGGCTGGCCGCGAGCAGTGGCTGGTGTTCAACAAGTCCGACACGCTCAGTGCCGAAGAGCTTGACGCTCTGGTGAAGAAATCCCTGAAGCGGCTGCGCTACAAGGGACGCCATTTCATTATTTCCGCAGCCACCCGGTCTGGCGTTGACGCGCTCTGCGAGGCGGCGATGCAGTGGGTGGAGGCGCATCGCCCCAAACATCTCGAAATTCCCGAAGACGATGAACCGTCAGGCACTGCCTAAAACCAAGCGCTGGGTCATCAAGGTCGGCAGCTCGCTGGTCACCGCCAAGGGCCAGGGGCTGGATCGCGTTGCGATTGCCGACTGGTGCGCGCAGATCGCCGCCTTGCGCCAGCAGGGCAAGCAGGTGGTGCTGGTGTCCTCTGGCGCCGTTGCCGAGGGCATGGCGCGCTTGGGGCTGAAGAAGCGCCCCGAAACGCTGCACGAACTGCAAGCCACGGCCGCGGTGGGCCAGATGGGCCTGGTGCGCGCCTACGAGGCCGAGTT
This sequence comes from uncultured Sinobacteraceae bacterium, assembly GCA_947085665.1. GTDB lineage: Bacteria > Pseudomonadota > Gammaproteobacteria > Nevskiales > Nevskiaceae > Stagnimonas. The sequence goes on from CAMTXV010000008.1 coordinate 9,401, forward strand.
CGAGAAGCACGGCCTGCGCGCCGCGCAGGTGCTGCTGACTCACGATGACGTCGCCGACCGTGGCCGCTACCTCAACGCCCGCGGCACCTTCAACACCCTGCTGGAATTCGGTGTGGTGCCGGTGGTCAACGAGAACGACACGGTGGCTACCGACGAGATTCGTCTGGGCGACAACGACACGTTGGGCGCACTCACCGTCAACCTCATCGAAGCCGATCTCCTGGTGATTCTCACTGACCAGGAAGGTCTGTTCGACGCCGATCCGCGCGACAACCCTGACGCCAAGCTGGTGAGCGAGGCCGATCTCGCAGACCCCAAGCTCGTCGGCATGGCGGGCGAGAGCAAGGGCGCGCTCGGGCGCGGCGGCATGCGTACCAAGCTCAATGCGGCCTACACCGCAGCGCGTTCGGGCGCTGCAACAGTCATTGCCCACGGCCGCACGGCTGATGCCCTGCTGACCATTGCCCGCGGTGAGCCCATTGGCACGCTGCTGATGCCCGCCAACACGCCCATGGCGGCGCGCAAGCGCTGGATTGCCGGCCAGTTGCAGGCCCGTGGCAAGTTGCATGTGGATGCCGGAGCGGCGCGTGTGCTCTCGCAGCAGGGCAAGAGCCTGCTGCCGGTGGGTGTTACCCAGGTGGAAGGAGACTTCCAGCGCGGCGATCTGGTGATTTGTCTCGACCCTGCCGGCATCGAGATCGCGCGGGGCTTGAGTAACTACTCGGCCGCCGATGCCCTGCGGCTGGTAGGTGCGAAAACCAGTGAGATTGCCGAACGCATTGGCTACCCGGGCGACCCTGAGCTGGTGCATCGCGACAATCTGGTCGTCGTCTAGCGCGAGCTTCCGGCAGCAAAGCCGCAAACAAAAACGCCGCCCGAGGGCGGCGTTTTGATGACCTCAACGTGCCGCTTAGGCGAGCGCGTTGATGTGTGCGGTGAGGCGGCTCTTGTGACGAGCGGCCTTGTTCTTGTGGATCAGGCCGCGGTCGGCGTAGCGGTCGATCACCGGCACCATGGCGGCGTAGGCGGCAATTGCCTCGGCCTTGTTCTTGGCTTCAACAGCCTTCACGACTTTCTTGATCGTGGTGCGGACCATCGAGCGCTGGGCAGTGTTCTGCTCGCGGTTCTTGACGGCCTGGCGGGCGCGCTTTTTGGCGGAGGCAATGTTGGCCAAGGGGTAACTCCAGTGAGTCTTGATGAAGAAAGGTTGTTCTGTAGAGCCCGACGTGGCGCTGCTGGCAGCACGACGCGGTAACATCCCAAAAAAGGGCGCGAAGTATGGTCGCGGTCCGAAGACCTGTCAATGACCGAAAGCCCCGACACGCCCCCCAGCCCCGCAGCCGCCAAAGGCCCCTCGCTCAACCGCTCCACCGGCATCGTCAGCGGCATGACGCTGCTCTCGCGCGTGCTGGGCTTCGTGCGCGAGATCATGCTGGCCACCGCCTTTGGCGCCGGGGCGGCCATGGACGCCTTTCTGGTGGCGCTGCAGATCCCCAATTTCGGCCGCCGGATGTTTGCCGAAGGCGCCTTCAGCCAGGCCTTTGTGCCGGTGTTTACCGAAACCAAGACCCAGCAAGGCCACGATGCCAGCCGCGAGATGGTGGCGGTGGTGATGGGCACGCTAGGCGGCGTGCTGTCGCTCATCACGCTCGTTGGCTGCCTGGCTGCCCCCGTGCTGGTGTGGCTCTTCGCCTCAGGCTTTGCGAGCGACGCTGGCAAGGCAGAGCTGGCCGCGGAGCTGCTGCGCTGGACCTTCCCGTATCTCATGTTCATTTCGCTCACCTCGATGGCGGGCGGCATTCTCAATGCCTACGGGCGCTTTGCCCTGCCGGCTTTTACGCCGGTGATCCTCAACCTCTGCCTCATCGCCTCGGCCTTCATTGGTGACGGCGGTGTTCGTGTGCTGGCCTATGCGGTGTTTGCCGCTGGTGTGCTGCAGTTTCTGGTGCAGCTGCCGGCGCTGCATGCCCTCAAGTTGTTGCCGCGGCCGCGCTGGGCCTGGGGTGATGGCCGCGTGCGGCGCATTCTGAAACTCATGGGCCCGGTGCTCATCGGCTCCTCGGTGGCGCAGATCAGCCTCCTGCTCAATAGCAACCTCTCCACCCACTTCGGCGATGGCTCGGTGAGCTGGCTCTACTACGCCAACCGCCTCATGGAGTTTCCGCTCGGCATCTTCACCATTGCGGTGGGCACGGCCATCTTGCCGGCGCTGGCCGCACAGCACGCGCTGGCGGATACGCAGAAGTTCTCCGCCACGCTGGACTGGGCGCTGCGCGCCATCCTCATCATCGGTCTGCCGGCGGCCTTCGGCATGGTGCTGGCGGCAGGCCCGCTGGTGGCGTCGGTCTACGGCCACGGTCGCTTCAATGCCGACGACGTGCAGATGACCACCTGGGCGCTGTGGGCCTATGGCGCGGGCTTCATGGGCTTCTCACTGGTGAAGGTGCTGCTGCCCGGCTTCTATGCGCGGCAGGAAACGCGCCTGCCCATGCGCTATGCCATCACGGGCCTGATCATTGGCATGGCCTTCAGTCTCGCGCTGTTCGTGGCGCATCGCGCCGCAGGCTTTGCCGGCGCGCATGTGGGGCTCGCCATTTCCACCTCGCTCACGGCCTGGGTGAACGCCGCGCTGCTGTTCCGCCGCCTGCGCGCCGATGGCATTTATGTGCCGGGGGCAGGCTGGGGTGTTTTCGCGTTGAAGATCGTGCTCGCCACCGCCGCCATGTCGGGCGTGATTGCCCTGCTGCACGGGCCCATTGCGGGCTGGCTGGAACTCGGCGCGCTCGCCCGCGGCGGACGCCTGCTGGTGCTGGTGTTCGCCGCCATTGCCGCCTACTTCACGGTGCTGCTGGCCCTCGGGGTGCGGCTGCGCGACCTCAGACCCCGTCGCGGGTAAACTCACGGCCCCCCTGACGCCACAGCCCCCATGGAAGTGATCCGCGGCCTGCACAACCTGCGCGAATCCTCGCGCGGCTGTGTGCTGTCCATCGGCAACTACGATGGCGTGCACCGCGGGCACCAGGCGCTGCTGGCCGAGCTGCGCCAGCAATCGGCTGCCGCCGGTCTGCCGGCCGCTGTGCTCACGTTTGAACCCACACCGCGTGAGTATTTCGCTCCCGATGCCGCGCCGCGTCGCGTGCTGACCCTGCGCGACAAGCTCGATGCACTCGCAGGCCAGGGCGTGCAGCGGGTCGTGATCGCCCGTTTCGACCAACGACTCGCCGCGTACTCCGCCGAGCGTTTCGTGCGCGAGGTGATCGTGCAGCGGCTCGCCGCCAAGGCACTGATCATTGGCGATGACTTCCGCTTTGGTGCCGGGCGCAAGGGCGATTTCGCGCTGCTGCAGCAGCTGGCGGCCGAGGGCGGCTACCAATTGTTCCAGGCGCCCACGCTGATCACTGACGGCCTGCGCTGCTCCTCCACCGCCCTGCGCGCCGCATTGGCCGCTGGTGAGCTGGAGCCCGCGCGCCGTCTGCTAGGCCGTCGCTACCGCATCAGCGGTCGGGTACGGCATGGCAAGAAACTCGCGCGCGAGCTAGGCATGCCCACTGCCAACCTGCCCATGCGGCGCCTGCCGCCGCTGCCGTTTGGCGTGTATGCCGTGCGCGCCACCGTGCCGGGCCTCTATGACGGCTGCGCCGGCGTGGCGAGTCTGGGCGTGCGCCCCGCCGTGGGCACCACGCCCTGTTTGCTGGAAGTGCATCTCTTCGCCGACAACCCCGATTTGTACGGCCGCGAGATGTGCGTGGACTTTCTGCGCTTCGAGCGCGAGGAAAGAAACTTTGATTCGCTCGATGCGCTCAAGCGGCAGATGCAGCTCGATGCCGACCGCGTGAAAACCTATTTTGCGAACACCAACCGTGGCATCTAAAGGCAACCGTTGTGGCTGAAGACTCGAAGTACAAAGACACCATCCACCTGCCGCAAACCCCGTTTGCCATGCAGGCCAATCTCGCCAAGCGCGAGCCCGACATGCTGGCGCAGTGGGAAGCCGATGGCGTTTACGCCGGGCTGATGGCTGCACGCGAGGGCGCCGCGCGCGACGACTCGTTTTATTTCCTCGACGGCCCGCCTTACGCCAACGGCGACATCCACATTGGTCATGCCGTCAACAAGGTGCTCAAGGACATGGTCGTGAAGGCCGAGCGCCTCAACGGCAAGCGCGCGCCCTTTGTGCCGGGCTGGGACTGCCACGGTCTGCCCATCGAACTGATGGTGGAAAAGAAGTTCGGCAAAGTGGGCGAGAAGCTGAGTGCTAGATCGGAAGAGCGTCGTGTAGGGAAAGAG
>CAMTXV010000009.1:0-5481 GCA_947085665.1 uncultured Sinobacteraceae bacterium
GCGCATCGACTTCGGCCGCGATCTTCAGTTCCGCGCACTCTGGCGCTATGTGAAAGACAACGACTACGCCTATGACTTCTACCCGGCGAGCTTCACTGGCAGCCGTACGATTGAAGACATTCGCATCGCCATGGGGCGCCTGCTGGTACACGAGCTGGCCCACGCGGGTGACTTCATGCCGCCGCAGAGTCTCGCCACGCTGCCGCGCAGCCAAACGGCAGAAGCGGCCATCAACAGCCAGCGCAGCCAGTGGATCTCGGAGAAGCTCAAACGCAACAGTCCGCTCACTTCCAATACCTGGCTGGGTCTGGCGCAGGCGCTGTATGCCAACCGCACGCCCAGCGCCGAAGAGCGCGGCTACACCCCTGCACAAGCCGGGCAGCTGATCGAACCGGATCGCGCTGCCGATGCCTATGGCTATTTCACCCAGTACGAAGACCTCGCGATGCTTACTGAAGAGCTGCTCGCCTACTGCTTCTACGGCGTGCAGCGCGACTTCGCGACCAGCAACCGGCCTGCGAGCGGCGACTTCGTGGTGGGCTGGGGCATGCGCGGACGCGTGGGGGTGAGTGCCGTCAACCAGGCCGCGCGCTTCGCCATTGCCGAGCTCTTGCCGGGGCAGAACTTCAGTGCCTGCTACGCCAGCCTGCCGGCGCCCGTGCGGCTGCGCGGCGGTGCAACGTGGACGGCGAATCTCGACCCTTCCGGCACCGGCAGCAGCACTGCTACGGCGGAGAAGTCTGCGCGAGAGATACGCATGGACGATTTGCTGCCACCGGGCTGAGCGCAGGTCTGATCTCGCGGGCAGTGAAAGACGACCTCGCCGGCTCTGTCACTCCGAGCGCAGCGAGGAATCCCCTTTCAAGGCCGCGCGTCATCCTGGGAGAAGATTCCTCGCTGCACTCGGAATGACAGGCTCTCTCAGCGCTCCGGTTTCGCTCAGCGCTGCTTTTCAAACAGCGGCCTGACCATGCGCCGCACCCACTGCTCATCAATGGCCAGTGCGCGGCTGCCGGAGCCGCCCAGCTCACCGAGATCGGCCGGGGTGCGGCCGTTGAACTCGCTCGGGTAGCTGCTGTAAACGAGATTGCCGGTGTCGAGATTCACCAGGCGCACGCGGGCCACGGCCTCGTCGCGGCCAATGCCGAGCCCGCCGAGCAGGAGCCCGAACATCACACCTGCCGTGCGGTTGCTGTTCGACAGCCGCTCGCCACCCACCGAGAGGGCCACCACGTAGCTGGTCTTGAGCCGGGTCTTCAGCAGTGCGGCCTGTTCGGGCTTCAGCAGCGGGCAGTCGTAGCGGCGCTCCTTGCGGTAGCGGGCGTCGTCGCAGGCACCGAACAGCTGCGTGTAGGCGGCCATCAGCGGCTCGTCACCGGCAATGACGGGCTTCAGCGGCTCGGGGAAGGTCAGGCTCTTGGCTTGAGCTTCCTTGCCCACGCTCTCGGCGATGCGCCCGCCCTTCACATCGCCGCGCGGCGGCATTTCGGTGGCGCACATCAGGGGCACCGTGAACTGGCGGATGTCGACCTTGCCGTACTCCTTGAAGCCCGCCATCACCTCCTTCGCGCCCTGGGTGGCGAGGTCGCGCGATTCGTCGATGATGTAGTGATCGAGATAAAAGGCATTGCGCCGGTAGAGGCAGCCATCGGCCACCAGCACCGGCGGCTCGGCGGGCAGGCGGCGCTGCGCCTCCTCGATGGGCACCTCAGGCGGAGGCGTGGTGGCGCAGGCGCCGAGCAGTAGCGGGGGCAGCAGCAGGGCAATGAGTTTGTGCATGACGCTCTCCACAACGCAGGTTCAGCGACAGCGCCGACAAGCTGCGCTCAGCGATAGACCTCGATGGGGAAGGAAAGCTCCAGCGGGCCATCCGCCATGGCATCGGGCACTGGCGGCAGCACGGCGGCGCGAATCACCGCCGCGGCGCGTTCCACCAGCTTGGCGCTGGCGGGTTCGGCCGCACTCACCTCCAGCACCCGGCCACTGCGGTCGATCAGAAACTTCATGCGCACGGTGGCCTTCGGCCCCGCCTTCACCGCCTCGGCGAGCAGGCGCACATTGGTGGCCTTGAGCCGCGCGGTGAGCTGGGCAAAAAACTGCTGGCGCGCTGGCGCGCTGGCGCGGCCCTGGTCGGGCGCGGCGCGGCGGTTGTCGCTGGCGGCCGGGGCATCGAGCGCATAGGTGGTGATGCCCTCGCCGACATCGCTCTGCGCGCTGCGACTGCTGCCGAAGGGCAAGGGGGCTGCCGGCACCACCGGGCCCTGCGGCAGCAGTGTGCGGTAGTCGGGCGCGGCAGTGCTGCTGCTACGCGGCGCGCTGGCGCTGGCCGCAGCGGCTTGCGCAGCACGGGCAATGGCAGCGTCTACGTCGTAGTCCTCAGTGGGCGGCAGCAGCAGTGGTACGGCCTCGGCAGCGGCTTGTGCGGCGGCGCGGGCTGCCATCTCGGCGGCCAGGGCCTCGGCCTCGGCGCGCTCGGCGGCTTCCTCGGTGGGCGACTGCGCCGCCTGCAGCGGGGCGGCGGATTCCAGCGGGGCTGCTGCACTCTCGGCGGGCTTCGCGCGCGGCGTGCGGGCCCGCTCGCTGATGGCCCTGATGCCCGGCAGGCGCACCGCGGCCGGCACGATGTTGGCCACGATCTGGATGCCGCTGGCGCGGGCAAAGTCGAGATCGCCGCTGATCTGCATGCGGCCGCTGGCCATGCCGGCGGGCTTGTCGAAGAAACCGGGCGGCAGCTCGGCAGGGATGGGCTCTGGTCCGCCCGCGCCCAGCTTGGTGGATAGCGTCATGCCCCGGCTCTTGGGCGGCGGCTCGGGCGGGGTGATCTCGACGATGTCAGGCTCTTCGCGCTTCGTCACATCCACCACCGCGCGCCCTACCGCCTCGATACGCGCGAACACCTGCGGCGCATAGCGCCACAGCAGCAGGCCGTGCAGGGCCAGTGCCACCAGCAGTGCCCAGCGCAGGCGCTTGGCAGTGGCGGAAAGTGAGGGGGGGGAGACAGCCATCGCGGAATTGTAGGGGGACGGCTGAGCGCACTTGCGGGTTTGGGGCTCTGGTGCAGCAAAGAAAACAGGCCGGGCTTATCGAAGCAGGACGCTCAGTGGTTCAAAAACGGCTCCCGCACCCGTTTCAACAACAAGGGGGCTTACGCCCCCTTGTTGTTGAAAGCACCGTGTCGCCGCTTTACCAATGCTCACCCTTGAACACATTGGCGAACACCACCTGTTCGAGCGAGGGCTTCTGGCCGTCCTTCTTGCCCTTGGCGGCGGAGCTGGAAGGAAACAGCTGGAAGCCCTTCGACAGCACCCAGTCATTGGCCTTGGGCCAGATGGCATAGCTCACAGCCGCCGCAGTGCCCACAGTGGTGGCGATGCTCTTGGGGCGTTCGAGAATGGCCTTCACCACGGTGTCGGCAGCGTCTTCCGGGCTCCAGGTGGGGATGTAGTCGTACATCTTGGTGGGCGCGATCATCGGCGTGCGCACCAGCGGCATGTAGATGGCGGTGGTGTGGATGTTGCGCGCCTTCACCTCGGCCGACAGGCAGCGGGTGAAGGCATCGAGCGCGGCCTTCGAGGCCACATAGGCCGAGAAGCGCGCGGCATTGGCCAGCACGCCGATGGAGCTGATGTTGATGATGTGCCCGCCCTTGCGGTGCATCATCGCCGGCAGCAGGGCATTGATGAGCCGCACCGCGCCGAAGTAATTGAGCTGCATGGTGCGCTCGAAGTCGTGGAAGCGGTCCAGCGACTCCATCACCGCGCGGCGAATCGAACGGCCGGCGTTGTTGATGAGCACATCGACGTGGCCGAAGTCCTTGAGCACTTGCGCGGCCATGCGGTCAATGTCGGCCATGTCGGAGAGATCGCAGGAATACACATGCGCCTCGCCGCCGGCCTTCTCCAAGATGGCCTTGCTCTCGTCGAGAGTCGCCTGCGTGCGCGCCACCAGAATCACCTTGGCACCGGCGGCGGCGAGCTTCTTCGCAGCCGCAAAGCCAATGCCAGAAGACCCGCCCGTGATCAGCACCACTTTGCCCGCCATGCGCTGCGTGAGCTGGCGCGGAATCTTCACCTTGAGATCAAGGTGCAGCTCCCAGTACGCCCAGAGCTTGTCGCAGTAGTCGCGGATATCCGGGCAGCTCACGCCAGTGCCCTTCAAGGCCGCACGGGTTTCGCGGTCATCGAAGATCGCCTGGTTGAAGGCATAGCCCAGCACCGACGGCGGCACGCCAATGGCATCGGCAAACTTCTGCTGGTTGCTGTGCGAGATGCGCTTGGTCACCCGCGACATCAGCTGCTTCACGCCCTTGGGCACGATGGGAATCGGCAGCTTGCGCGCGAACTCCGGCCCGTGTGCGGCTTCGAGAAAGGCTTGCAGCAAGTCACCCACGCTGGGGCTGGTGGACTGCATCAGGTGAAAGCACTTGCCATCGAGCTTGGGCTTGTGCGCGAGCGCATCCATGGCGTTGACGATGTAGTCCACCGGGGCCACCGCCACCTTGCCGCCCTCGATGCCGAGAATGGGCAGCCACTTGGGCACGCGGTGGCTGATTTTCTGGATGGCCTTGGCGAAGTAGTACGGCCCGTCGATCTTGTCCATCTCGCCGGTTTCGCTGTGGCCCACCACCACACCCGGGCGGTAGACGCGGAACGGCACCTTCGACTCGTTGCGGACGATGGCCTCGCTCTGGAACTTGCTGCGGTAGTAGGGGTGGTCAACGGACTGCCCCTCATCAAACATGTTCTCGCGGAAGGTGCCCACGTAGTTGCTGCCCGCCACCGCCACGCTGGAGACGTGGTGCAGCAGCACGCTGCCGCCAAGATCGTTGGCAAAGGCCACCACATTGCGGGTGCCCTCGTTGTTGATCTGGTCGGCCTCGGCATCGCTCATCGTCATGTCGTAGACGGCGGCGAGGTGAAACACATGGTCGATCTTGCCCGCCAGCTTCTTGAAGTCGGCTGCGGAAACCAGCCCCGGCGTGGTGATGTCACCCCACACCGTCTGCAAATGCTTACCGGCCGTGCCGTAGCGGGCCTTCAGAGCCTCGAACTTCTCGGCAGAGCTCTTGCGCACCAGCACATACACCGTGCCACTGCCCTCAGCCTCGACGCGAGCCAGCAGTTTGCTCAGCAGAAACTTGCCGATGAAGCCGGTGGCACCAGTGACGAAATAGTTCATGGGTTCTCTCTCCAAAGAGTCTTTATAGAAATTGCTGAGCAGCTTGAAACCGATGTTTCAGCGAGTGGCCTGGCTTGCGGGAATCCAGCCCTGCATTCCATCGATGGCCACCGAGAGCCATTGGCCCTCGGCATTGTCGAGATCCCCCAGCAACTCCGCGACAGTGCCGGCAGGCAGGGTACGCAGCACTGCGCTGCCTCTTTGCGGCCGTTGCAGCAGTGCACCTTCACTGGTGAGGGTGGCGGTGAGCTTGATGGAAGGCAGCACCGTAGTGCTCAGCACCGGCGCCTGATGGCCACGGGA
>CAMTXV010000010.1:0-2849 GCA_947085665.1 uncultured Sinobacteraceae bacterium
ATGGCACCGAAGGCATTCACATAGCCCTTCTTGGCTTCGCCATTGACCAGCTTCCAGAGCTTTTCGGCGCCGCGCTTGGCGAGCGTGTGGTCGATGGCAACGCTACCGCGCAGGCGAACCACGTCAGCGGCGGAGTAACCGCGCTTGACCAGCTTCCAGCGGGGGTTGGTGGCCCAGTCGTGTTCCAGGGCTTTGATCTGCTCTTCGCGGGTGGACATCGTCAGCGTTCCTTTTGGGAGTGAAAAACGGTGTTGTGCGCAGCGCTGAATGCGGTCAAATAACCATCACACTGCGGCAATGGGCGCGGATTATAGCGACTGCTTTTTTGCACCGCACCATTGTCAAAACTGCCTACACCGCCTCCACCTCTACCGGCACGCCATTCAGAGCGGCGTTGCCGCTCAATACGTCCAGAAATTGCTCATCGGTCAGATCGTTATTACTGACCCCTGGCTGGGCATCGGCAATGGCAAGCCGCGTGCCGCCACGGTTATGGCCCCAGCCATGCGGCAGACTGACAACGCCGGGCATCATCTCGGCACTGGCCTGCACTTCAACGCGAATCTCGCCAACGCGAGAACGCACCCGCACCAGGCTGCCGTCGTTCAGGCCACTGGCCTGGGCATCGTCCGGGTGCATCAGTAACTGGTGACGCGGATTGCCTTTCACGAGGCGGTGCGAGTTGTGCATCCAGGAGTTGTTGCTGCGCACATGGCGGCGGCCGATCAGCTTCAGCTCGCTGCCCGTGGCGGTGGACTCTTGCAGCGCAGCGGCGAAGCGCGCCAGCTCGGCAAAGATCGCCTCAGGGGCTGCATTGATGCGCTTGCTGGTGTGGACGAGGCGATCCGGCAAGGTGGGCCTGAGCGCACCCAGATCCACGCCGTGCGGATGCACTTGCAGCGCCTTCACCGAAAGCTTGCGCGGGCTGGCTTGCAGGCCCAAGTCCACGACTTGATGCGGACGCGGCATCGCTCGTGCGGGCTGCCCCAACTTTTCGGCCAGACGCTTGCCCACGGCCTGAAAAATCTCCCAGTCGTGCATCGCGCCGGGAGCCTTGTCGAACAGCGGGGCGTTGAAGCGCGCGGTGTTGCGCACGGCGAAGTGCTGAAAGATGAGGTCGTAGTGATCGTGCTCCAGCGTGCAGGTGGGCGGCAGGATGACGTGGGCGTGGCGCGTGGTTTCGTTGAGGTAGAGATCGACGCTCACCATGAAATCGAGCGAGGCCAGCGCGGCATCCAGCCGGCGGCCATTGGGCGTGGAGAGCACCGGATTGCCGGCGATGGTGACTAGCGCCCTCACCTGCCCTGCACCCTCGGTTTCGATCTCTTCGGCGAGTGCTGCCACCGGCAGCTCGCCGCCGAACTCCGGCAGGCCGCGCACGCGCGTGTGGTGCTTACCGAAGCTGCCGGGCTTCGATGCCGCCGGGCCTTGCACCAGGTCCAGCGCCGGTTCGGTAAACAGCATGCCGCCCTCGCGGTCGAGGTTGCCGGTGGCGAGATTGATGAGCTGGATCAGCCATTGGCACAGCGAGCCGAAGGACTGCACCGACACCCCCATACGGCCATAGCAGGCCGCCCCATCGGCCTTCGCAAAATCGCGGGCGATGTTCTGGATGTGTTCGCTCGCCATACCGCAGTGCGCGGCCAGTGTGGCGAGGTTGGAAGGGCGAATGGCATCGAGCGCCTGCTGCAAGCCATCGGTAAAGGCAGCGACGCGGCCGGGGCGCAGGAGGTCTTCATCCAGCATGACTTTCAGTAGCCCGAGCAGAAAGGCCGCATCGGTGCCGGGGCGGATGAAATGGTGGGCATCGGCCACTTCCGCCGTCTCGCTCTTGCGCGGGTCGATCACCACCATGCGCCCGCCGCGCGCGTGCAGTGCCTTCAGGCGATGACGAAAGTCCGGCACCGTCATCAGGCTGCCATTGCTCGCCATCGGGTTGGCGCCGAGCACGAGGAAGTAGTTGGTGCGGTCGATGTCCGCAATCGGCACCATCAGCTGGTGCCCATACATCCAGTAGGCCATCAGCTGGTGCGGCAGCTGATCGACCGAAGTCGCGGAGTAGCGATTCTTGGTGCGGATGGGCGCGAGCATCTGGCCCGAAGTGGTCAACACGCCGTAGTTGTGGACGCTCGGATTGCCGAGATAGGCAGCCACACTATCGGGGTCACGCAGGTGTGCCTTGGCGAGCTCAGTTGCCACCAGATCGAAGGCAGCATCCCACTCCATCTCTTGCCACTCGTTGCCGATGCGCTGCATGGGCTTGCGCAGGCGATCCGGGTCTTCGTACAGGTCTTTCAGCGCGACCGCCTTGGGGCAGATGTGGCCGCGCGAGAGCGGGTCGGCAGCGTCGCCCTTGATCTGCAATATCTCGGTGCCACGCACCTTGAACTCCAGGCCGCAGATGGCCTCGCAAAGATTGCAGGCACCGTAGTGGATGCGTTCGGCTGGCGTGGTCGCTGGCTCGCTCATGGGTTTCTCCTCGTTGAGGTGAGCCTAAACGAAAAACGGGACGCCAAGGCGTCCCGTTTCTTCGCACCATTGACTGCAATCAATCGAGGTAGCGATAACCCGGCAGCGTCAAAAACTCCTCGCACTTCGGCGCGGTGGACATGCGCGCGACCATGCCGGCGGCCTCGACGAAACGACCGGCGTAGAACTTCTCATCGCCGAGCTGCTTCTTGTAGACGGCCTGCTCCTCATCAACGATGCGCAGCACCAGCTCGCGCGTCACCGCGCGGCCATCGGCCAGCTTCGCGCCGTACTTGAGCCACTGCCAGACCTGCGTGCGGCTGATCTCGGCCGTCGCAGCGTCTTCCATCAGGTTGTGCAGGGGCACGCAGCCAACGCCG
>CAMTXV010000011.1:0-2645 GCA_947085665.1 uncultured Sinobacteraceae bacterium
CCGATGTGCTGCCCGCAGGTCCCACCGCCATGCCGCTGCTGCGCTGGCCGAGGGGTGAGTTCCGCCGCTACCGCGACCAGCTGTTCGCGGGCCCGCCGCTGGCCGCTGTGCCGGATGATCTCTGCCTGGACTGGGATGGCTGCGCCCCTCTGCAACTACCTGCGGGTCTGGGCATGCTGTGTACTGATGTGTCGCAGCCCATGCAGGTGCGCTTCGCAGTGCCGGGTCTGCGCATTCGCCTGAAGGGTGCGCCGCACAGCCGTTCGCTCAAGCAGCTGAGCCAGGAGAACGCGGTGCCGCCGTGGTGGCGTGAGCGGCTCCCAATCATTTTCGTGAATCGCACAGTGGCATCCATCGCGGGGCGCTGGAATACTCAAGATGCACCAGTCATTCAGTGGCAGCGAACCATTCAATGGGGCCTGCCGTCAGACTGGTCGCAGTGACACACACCAACAACGCGGAGGAGAACCCGCCCCATGCACGGCCTCATCATGGATCACCAGCTGGTGGTCACGGATATCGTTAAACACGTCGAACGTTTTCACGGCGACACCGAAGTGGTGTCGCGCCTGCCGGATGCCGGCGGGGCGATTCACCGCAGCACCTATGCCGAAGTTGCCGGCCGTGCGCGCCGTGTGGCCAATGTGCTGGATGCGCTGGGTGTGGCTGCACAGACCAATGTCGGCACCCTGGCTTGGAATACTCATCGCCATCTGGAGCTGTACTACGGTGTTTCCAGCGCGCGCCGCGTGCTGCACACCGTCAACCCGCGCCTGTTCCCGGAACAGATCAGCTGGATCATCAACCACGCCGAAGACCAGGTGATGTTCTTCGACGTCACCTTTGCAGCACTCGTGGATGGCGTGGCCCCCCTGTGCAAGACCGTGAAGCACTGGGTGGCGCTCACCAGCGAAGACAAGCTGCCTGCAATGCAGAACGTGAAGCCGCTCGCGTATGAAACGCTGCTCGCTACGGCGAGCGACGTCTACGAATGGCCTGAGTTCGACGAGCGCGAAGCCGCCTCGCTCTGCTACACCTCGGGCACCACCGGCAACCCCAAGGGCGTGCTGTATTCGCACCGCAGCACCATCCTGCATGCGATGGCCGCCTGCCTGCCCGATGTGATGGCGCTGAGCGCCCGTGACGTGGTGCTGCCCGTGGTGCCGATGTTCCACGTCAATGCCTGGGGCACGCCGTACACCTGCGCGATGATGGGTGCCAAGCTCGTGCTGCCGGGCGCGGGGCTCGATGGCGCGAGTCTCTACGAGCTGTTCGAGAGCGAGAAGGTCACCTTCTCGGCAGGTGTGCCCACGGTCTGGCTGGGGCTCTTGCAGCACCTGCAAAAGAACAATCTCAAGTTCACCACCACCTGGCGCTCGGTGGTGGGCGGCTCCGCTTGCCCGCCAGCGCTGATGAAAACCTTCCTCAATGACTACGGTGTGCGTATCGGCCATGCTTGGGGCATGAGCGAAATGAGCCCACTCGGCACTTATGGCTCGCTCAAGAATCGCCACCTGCCGCTATCGGCTGACGATCAGCTGGCGGTGCTGGCCAAGCAGGGCCGGCCGATCTTCGGGGTTGATCTGAAGATCGTCGACGAGGCGGGCAAGGAGCTGCCGCGCGATGGCAAGGCCTTCGGCGATATTCTGGTCAAGGGCCCCTGGGTGGTGAGTGGCTACTACAAGCTGGATAACGATCCCACGGTTGATGGCTGGTTCCCCACCGGCGATGTCGGCACGCTCGACATGGACGGCTACCTGCAGATCACCGACCGCAGCAAGGATGTGATCAAGTCCGGAGGCGAGTGGATCAGCTCGATTGACCTCGAAAACGTGGCCATGGCGCATCCGGCTGTGCAGGAAGCTGCCGTCATCGGCGTGCATCACCCCAAGTGGGACGAGCGGCCGCTGCTGATCATCGTGAAAAAGCCAGGGCAGGAGGTGAGCCGGGAGCAGTTGCTGGAACACTTCACGGGCCGTATTGCCAAGTGGTGGACCCCTGACGATGTGGTGTTCGTGGCCGAAATCCCCCACACCGCCACCGGCAAGATCAGCAAATTGCAGCTCCGCCAGCAGTTCAGGAGCACAAGCTGCCCACGGCGTGAGCAAAGTGAGGGGATGGCGGTCCGGCTGCTGTAAAATGCTTCTTTACTAAATCGCCGCGACCGCCATGACCGACCGCACGCACACCGGACACACCCGCTATATCTTCGTTACCGGGGGCGTGGTTTCAGCTCTCGGCAAGGGCATTGCTGCCGCCTCTCTCGGCGCGATTCTTGAATCGCGCGGCTTGAAGGTGCACATGCTCAAGCTCGACCCCTATATCAATGTTGATGCCGGCACCATGTCGCCATTCCAGCATGGCGAGGTGTTCGTCACTGAAGACGGCGCCGAAACGGATCTCGATCTGGGTCACTACGAGCGCTACCTGCGCGCGAAGACCTCGAAGCTCAGCAACATCACCACCGGACAGGTCTACCAGAACGTTCTGGCGCGCGAGCGCCGTGGCGATTACCTAGGCAAGACCGTGCAGGTGATCCCGCACATCACTGATGAAATTGTCAATGCCATCAAGCGCGGTGGCGCGGGCTGCGACATCTGTCTGGTGGAAATTGGCGGCACGGTGGGCGATATCGAAGGCCTGCC
>CAMTXV010000012.1:0-10439 GCA_947085665.1 uncultured Sinobacteraceae bacterium
CGCCAAGAAGATTGGCGAGGAAGCCACCGAGACCGTGATTGCCGCCAAGAACGATGACGACGCGGCGCTGGTCTACGAAGTGGCTGATCTCTGGTTTCACACCCTGGTGCTGCTCACCCATCGGGGTCTGGCACCGCAGGCCGTGCTCGATGAACTGGCCCGGCGCATGGGTCAGTCTGGCCACGCTGAAAAAGCTGCACGCAGCAAGTAATCCGCAACACTCCGCATTCACCCCCGACACTCGTCACCGCAAGGAGATTCACATGGGCGCTTTCTCGATCTGGCACTGGTTGATCGTTCTGGTCATCGTGCTGCTGGTGTTTGGCACCAAGAAGCTGCGCAACGCTGGCGGCGATCTGGGTTCTGCCGTGAAGAACTTCAAGGACTCGATGAAGGAAGGCGAGGAAAGCGCGGCCAGCAAGCCCGCTGCCGTCAGCGAAGCCAAGAAAGACGAAGCCTAGTCGCTCGCGCTTTAAAGGCCTTCGATGTTCGATATCGGTTTCGGCGAGCTGTTTCTCTGCTTCCTGGTCGCGCTGGTGGTGCTCGGCCCCGAGCGCCTGCCCAAGGTGGCGCGCATGGCCGGCCGCTGGACCGGGCAGGCGCGCAGCTACATGCGCAACCTCTCCACCGAGCTGGAGCGCGAAACCCACGCCGCCGATATCAAAAAGCGCCTTGAAGAAGCCAATCGCGCCGCCCGCGCGGAGCTCGCCAGCTTCAAGGCCGCTGCCAGCGGCGAGATGCAGAACCTGCAAAACGCGCTGCCGTCATCGCGCGATGCGTCGGAGCCATCGGCCACTGAGCCGACTCCCCCCGCGACCAAGAGCGAGTGATGTCTGACGACAAGCCCCAGGGCACCGAGCAGCCGCTGCTGCAGCATTTGCTGGAACTGCGTACGCGCTTTTTGCGCGCGGTGATTGGGGTGATCGTCATCCTGCTGCCGCTGGCGGTATTCGCGAAGGAGCTGTACGGCTTCTTTGCCCGCCCGCTGGTGCAGCTGCTGCCAGAGGGCACCACGATGATTGCCACCAAGGTGATCTCGCCATTTCTCACCCCGCTCAAGCTCTCAGCCTTCGTAGCCCTCTTCATTGCCATGCCCTGGGTGCTGTACCAGGTGTGGGGCTTTGTGGCCCCCGGCCTCTACAAGAACGAGCGCAAGCTGATGGCGCCGTTGCTCATCTCCAGCACGCTGCTGTTCTACGCCGGCATTGCCTTCGCGTATTTCATCACCCTGCCCATCGTCTTCCAGTTCACGCTCTCGGCAGCCCCCGAGGGCGTGACGGTGGCCACCGACATCGGCGACTACCTCGATTTCATGATGACCATGTTCATCGCCTTCGGCGTGGCCTTTGAAATGCCGGTGGCCGTGGTGCTGCTGGTGATCACCGGCTTCGTCACTACCGCTCAGCTCAAGGAAGGCCGCGGCTATGTGCTGGTGGGCGTGTTCGTGGTAGCCGCCATCATCACGCCGCCGGATGTGTTCAGTCAGCTGCTGGTCGCCATCCCCAGTTATCTGCTGTACGAAATGGGCATTCTCTGGGCCGGCTTCATCGAGCGCGGCCGGCGCAAGGTCGCCACCACGAGTTGAGCTTTCACGCTTGACGCTGCCTTGACGGGGGCTCGACATATCATCCGGCCATGCGCGTACTCGTCATTGAAGATCACCCCGACCTCGCCGCCAACCTCGGCGACTACCTCAGCGCCCAGGGCCACAGCGTGGACTTTGCCGGCGACGGCCCCAGCGGCCTGAACCTGGCCAGCAGCGACGCCCACGATGTGATCGTGCTCGACCGCCTGCTGCCGGGCATGGACGGCGCCACCCTGTGCCGCAAGCTGCGCGAACGCGGCAAGCTCACGCCGGTGCTCATGCTCACCGCGCTCGACACCGTGCCCAACCGCGTGGAAGGCCTCGCGGCCGGCGCCGACGACTATCTCGTCAAACCCTTTTCACTCTCTGAACTCGCGGCCCGCCTCAACGCGCTGCACCGCCGCGCCAGCGGCTGGAGCGGCGGCAGCGGCGTGCTGCAGGTGGCCGATCTCACGCTCGACCCCGAAACCGCCGAGGCCCATCGCGCCGACACGCGGCTGGAACTCACCCGCGCCGAGCGCCGCCTGCTCGAAGTGCTGCTGCGCCGCTCACCGCGCCTGGTGAGCCGCGCCGAGCTGGAGCGCACGCTCTGGGGCGACAACGTGCCGGATGGCGACGTGCTGCGCGCCCACATGCACAACCTGCGCAATGCGGTGGACAAGCCCTTTGCCACCAAGCTCATCCACACCGTGCATGGCGAGGGCTATCGCCTGGTGGCCAGCGCGCCCTAGCGATGAAGCCCACCGCGCTCGTCGGCGGCCACCGCCTGCGCCGCCGCCTCGCCGCGGTGCTGGTGAGCCTCACGCTGATCAGCGCGCTGCTGCTCAGCGTGGTGTTTCTGGGCCTTGAGCGCTATGTGGAACAAGCCACGCTCGGCACCCTGCTGACGCGCGAAATGAGCTACCGCGTGCGCGCCAACACCGTGCCCGCGCCGGGCGACATGCAGGGCGAAACGCTGCGCTTCTACCGCCCCGCGCTGGGTGGCGCCACGCCACCGCACACGCTCACTGATCTGGCGCCGGGGCTCTACACCGCGCTCACCATCGGCGAGCAGGAGTTCTTCGTGCTGGTGGATGAAATTGCCCCCGGCGATGTGGCCTACCTCAGCTACAGCGACCAGGCCATGGAGGTGCGCGAGCGCTGGCTGTTTGCCGCCCTGTTCGCCACCGTGGCCGTGCTGGCGCTGCTGGCCTTCTGGCTGGCGGCAAGACTGGCGCGGCACACCCTGGCCCCGCTCGATGGCCTGGTGACCGAGCTGCGCGCGCTCGACCCCGAGCAGCGCCAGCAGCGCCTCGCCGTGCCCGACCGCGACAGCGAGCTGGCCGTGATTGCCGAGGCCCTCAATGTGTACATGCAGCGGCTCGACGAGCTGGTGGAGCGCGAGCGCGCGTTTTCTGCCGCTGCCAGCCACGAGCTGCGCACGCCGCTGGCGGTGATTCGCGGTGCGGCCGAGGTGCTGGGCGAAACCACACCCTCAGCCCCACTCGCCCGCATCCAGCGCGCCAGCGAACGCATTCAGCAGGATCTCGACGCCCTGCTGTGGCTCAGCCGCGCCGGTGACGCCCCGCCCGCCGAAACGCTGGCGCTGCACGAGCACCTGCCAGCGCTCTGCGCCGCACAGATCGACCCCAGCAGCGTGGTGTGGCAGCTCAGCCCCTGCACGGTAGTGGCCCCGCCGGGCGCTGTGGCCATCATCGTCAGCAATCTGCTGCGCAACGCCCTGCGCGCCGCGCCCAAGCCCGGCGGCGTGCGCCTGCACCTCACCGCCGACACCCTCACCGTGGACGACGACGGCCCCGGCGTGCCCGAAGCCGAACTGCCGCAGGTGTTCGCACCCCGCACCCGCGGTCACGATGGCGGCACCGGCATGGGGCTCTACATTGCCGCCACGCTCGCTGCGCGGCTCGGGTGGCGCATCACGCTCGTCAACCGCCCCGGCGGCGGCGCGCGGGCAGTGCTGCGCTTGCACTAGCGAGGTTCGCCAAAGCGCCTTGAAACTAGCGACCTCGCACCCCCCCTCCCCCAACCCCTCCCCGCAAGGGGGAGGGGAGCGCAGCACACACGAAAACAACGGCCTGCGGCTTCGTCGAGCAAGCACCGCATACCCCGCCCCCTTGCGGGGAGGGGCCAGGGGAGGGGGTTCTCGACCACGGGAAAAGTCTCTAAGAACAGCGCTACCCTCTGGGCATCCCTTTCTACTGAGCCCCCCATGTCCCTCCCCGCACAGCACTGCCAGCTGCTCGGCGAGTGCCTGGCTGAGAACCAGCCCGGGTGGGTAAAGCCCACTGCCTCTGCGGCATCACACCCCCAGCGGGTTCCACCCGCGCCCTGATCGAGGTCCCACCATGATGAAAGTCCCCTTGCTCTGTCTCACCAGCACCCTGCTCAGCAGCTGCGTGTTCGTGCCGCAGGTGGTGAGTCATTACGACGAGACTTGCCAGATCGAATCGCGGCAGATGGTGCTGGCCGCCGAGCCGCTGGCGCTCATTCCAGTGAATGGTTGCAGCGATGAAGTGTGTCTGTCGCTGCTGGCCGGCCAGGTGCTGCTGGTGCCGGTGAGTGCGGTGGTGTCGGGTTCGATCGTGCTGGTGGGCAACACGGTGTTCTGGCTGCAGAAGCAAGGCGACTGCGTGGACGAGCCTCCGCAGGCAGTGGCGGCGCTCGCCGCCTTGGACTGACCCCCTTTTTTTGGCGCTTTCGCGTCGTGACGAACCCGGGTAAATCACAGGGAACGCAGGCTACAAAAGCTACACTCCGACCCTCAGAGCAGGAGCCATCGCATGCTGAGTCCATCTTTGAAAGCCGAACTCGCCACCTTGTCCACCCAAGACAAGCTGGAGGTGTTCGAGGCCATTCGCAGCGCGGTGATCCCGCCTTCTGGGCATTCGTTCGCCGAGCTTTCACCAGACCAAGAGCAAGAGCTGTTCCGGCGCGCCCAGAGAGCCGCAGCAAACCCCGGTGAAGGCCGCACTTGGCAAGAGGTGCAGCAGCGCATCCTCGGGGACTAAGGAGTGTCCTTTCATCAGCTGGTGATCACGGCCGAAGCAGAACGTGATCTGGCTGAGGCGTTCTGTTGGTACCAAGAGCAAGCGCGGCTCGGCGCCGCCTTTCTGTCTGCGGTGGGCAAGCAGCTTGAGCACATCGCTGCAAACCCATTTGCATGCCCGGTGATCGCTCACGGCGTTCGTCGCGCTGTGGTGCAGCGCTATCCGTTCAACGTTTACTACGTCGTCAATGGCGAATTTGTAGACGTACTGGCGGTCTGGCATGGCCGCAGAGAGCAGCAGCGGCTGTTGGCCTCAAGGCTCGGGCGATAGCCCCGCGTAGCAGGAAGCAGATGCCTGGATTCCCGCCTTCGCGGGAACGATAGGCCGCTCTGGTTAGTTCATCGCCTCACTCAACCGCGCTGGCACGCGCCGCGCCGCCAGCGCCCACAGCAGCAGCGCGCAGCCCGCGCCCGAGAGCAGGGTGGAGAGCCCGAACAAGGTCGCAAACCCCAGGGCATCGCCCACGAAACCCGCCACCGCACTGGCAATGCCGGTGGCGATGACCACGGCGCTCGCCTGCAAGGTGTAGTCGGTGCCGGCGTGGGCGGGGTCGCTAGCGTCCATCATCAGGGTAAAGAGGGCGACGGTGGCCATGCCGCCGAGCAGGTGCTCCAGTACCAGCGCGCTCTTCAGCAGCAGCGCATCGCCAAAGCCCTGCGCATGCAGGGCGTACAGCGCCACCGCAGCGGTTTGCGCAATGCCGCAGGCCAGCAGCGCGCGGCGGCGGCCGAGGCGGTCGGCCATCAGGCCACCGAGCCCCGCACCCAGCAGGCCGGCCCCGCTGCCGACGATGCCGCCCCAGAGGCCGATGTCGCTCTTGCTCCAGCCGGCATCCACCAGATAGGGCTTGGCCATGGCAGAGGCCATGGCATCGCCAAACTTGTAGGCCACAAGCCACAGCAGCAGGGCGGCCATGCCCGGCAGCTTCAGGCGCGCCCACACGCCCGCGAGTGGATTGCTGGCGCGCGGCGCCGGCAGCTTGGCGGGCTCGGCCACCAGCAGCACCGGCAGCAGGGTGAGGGCGAGAAACACCGCCATGCCGATGAAGGCGGCGGCCCAGCCCAGGCGATCGAGCACGATCATCAGCACCCCGCCGCCCAGCACCATGCCCAGCCGGTAGCCACCCACCTGCACCGCATTACCCAGCCCGCGCTCCTTGGGGGCGAGCAGGTTCACGGCCAGCGCATCGGTGGGCACATCCTGCGTGGCGGCAAACAGCGCGCAGAGCACGATGGCGATCTTCAGCCAGAACAGCTTCTCGGCCGGGCTGCCTTCCACCAGCGAGAGCGCCACGGCGGTGAAGATGGTGGCGAGCTGTAGCGGCACGATCCAGGCCTTGCGGCTGCCGCTGGCATCCACCCAGGGCGCCCACAGCCACTTCAGCGCCCAGGGCAGAAACAGCAGGCCGGAGAGCCCCACGCGGGACAGCGACGCACCGTCTTCGCGCAGCAGCACTGGCAGCGCCTGCGTGAAGAAACCAAACGGCAGACCCTGGCTGAAGTACAGGCTGACCAGCAGCAGCCACTTGGTGCGTGCAGGCATGCGCGCTACTCGTTCTTGAGGTGATGTTCCATCTCGGCGAAGCGGGCTTTTTCCTCGGCGGCGAGCACGGGGTAGCTGAGCTTCATCTTCTTCAAGGTGTCGACGATGATCTCGGCCACCGCCATGCGCATGTAGCTCTTGCTGTCGGCGGGTATCGCATACCAGGGCGCATGCGGGCGGCTGGTGGCGTTGATGGCTTCTTCATAGGCCTGCATGTAGTCGCGCCAGTGGGCGCGCTCGGCGATGTCGCCGCTGTTGAACTTCCAGTGCTTCTCGGGCTCGGCAATGCGGGCCAGAAAACGCTCGCTCTGCTCGGCCTTGCTGACGTTGAGCCAGAACTTGACGATGACCGTGCCATTGCGCGCCAGGTGCCTTTCGTACTCGCGGATCGACTCGTAGCGCTGCTCCCACAGGGTGTCGAGCTTCGCCGGCAGCGCGGGCAGGCGCTGGTTCTTCAAGTACTCAGGGTGTACGCGCACCACCAGCACTTCTTCGTAGTAACTGCGGTTGAACACGCCAATGCGCCCGCGCTCTGGCAGGGCCAGCGTGCTGCGCCAGAGAAAATCATGCTCCAGCTCGTTGGCTGTGGGCTGCTTGAAACTGGTGACATGGCAGCCGGCGGGGTTGATGCCGGAGAGCACCGCACGAATGGTGGAGTCCTTGCCGGCGGCGTCCATGGCCTGAAACACCAGCAGCAGCGAGCGGCTGTCGCTTGCATAGAGCACGTCCTGCAGCTCGGCCATTTCGGCCACCAGCTCTTGCAGACGCGCCTTGCACTGCGCTTTGTCCGGCGCTTTCTTGGGCGGCTTGGTGGGGGCGTGCGGCACCCGGAACTTGCCGTCGTCTGACACCAGATAGGGCGACTTCACGGCAGTGGCAATCTTCATGGCAGCACCCTTTCAGGAAGGCGTTTACGTGGAGGGAATGACGTAGAGCAGCACAGCGAAGTAATGCAGCGCCGAACCCAGCAGCGTGAACAGATGCCAGATGGCGTGGTGGTAGCGCATCGTGGTCTGCCGGTAGAACACCACGCCCAGCGTGTAGGCCGCTCCGCCCAGCACTAGGAGCTTGAAACCCATGGGCGGCAGCGAGTCGCTGAGCTTGCCGAACAACGGCAGCATGCCCCAGCCCATGGCGAGGTACAGCCACAGGGCAAAGCGCTCGTGCATTTCGGGGTGGAACAATCTGAGTGCGATGGCACTCAGCGCCACGCTCCAGGTGGCAATGAAAATGGGCAGGCCAATGGGCTCTTCGAGTACCAGCAGGCAGAACGGCGTGTAGGTGCCGGCGATGAGGATGTAAACGAAGCTCTGGTCCACCGCGCGCAGCACATCCTTGGCATTGGGCAGCAGCGCCAGCGGAATGCTGTGGTAGAGGGTGGAAGCGAGATACGTGAGCATCATCGCCACGCCAAACACGCTACAGGCCACCACGTGTAGATAGTCGCCATACATGGCGGCGCGGGCCGCCAGCACGGTGAGCCCGCCGAGTGCCAGCAGGGCGCCGAGGCCATGCGTGAGACTGTGGGCAATCTCCTCCGCGGTGGAATAGGCCGGTGGCGCACTGCGGCGGCTGCGGCTTTGCGGAAGAGAGGCCATATCGCGCTCTAGATCAGGGGTTCAACCCGCAGTGTTGCGCCGTCGACCGAAAGAACGCGCACCTTGGCGCCGAGTGGCGCATCTGGCCCCGACACACGCCACACGCTGTCTTCGACGCGGGCCTTGCCAATGCCGTTGCTGATGGGCTCGACCAGATCAAACACCTGCCCCACATAGCCCGCACCACGCTGGTTGAGGCCGTTGGAGGCCGCGGCACCATTCATGGGCTTGAAGCGGAACCAGAGCCCCACGGCCACGAAGCTGAGCACTGCAAACACCACCAGCTCGGTCTGCCAGTGCAGCCCCGGAATCAGCCAGGCGGCCATGCCGGTGATGAAGGCTGCGAGCCCCAGCCACAGGCAGAGCGCGCTGGGCAGAAAGATTTCAGCCACCAGCAGTGCAAAGCCCAGCACCCACCAGTGCCAGAACAGAATCACCTCGGGCGCGGCCTCCATGGCCTCAGCCCTTGGGCGCGGCCACGCCCGCGTTCTTGGCGAGCTGGGCAATGCCACCGATGGCGCCGATCACACTGGAAGCCTCCAGCGGCATGTAGATGGTCTTGGAGTTGGGTGATAGCGCCATTTCCTTGAGCGCCTCGGTGTACTTCTGCGCAATGAAGTAGTTCAGCGCCTGCACATCGCCCTTGCCCACGGCCTCGCTCACCATCAGCGTGGCGCGGGCTTCAGCCTGCGCCTCGCGCTCGCGGGCGTCGGCGTCGCGGTAGGCAGCTTCCTTGCGGCCTTCAGCGTCGAGCACCGCGGCCTGCTGCTCACCTTCGGCTTTCAGAATCTGCGCCTGCTTCTCGCCCTCGGCCTTGAGGATGGCCGCCTGGCGGAAGCCCTCGGCTTCGAGAATGTTGGCGCGCTTGTCGCGCTCGGCCTTCATCTGTCGGGCCATGGAATCCACGAGGTCGGCCGGCGGGCGAATGTCTTTCACCTCGATGCGGGTCACCTTGATGCCCCAGGGGCTGGTGGCCTGATCCACCACGCTCAGCAGCTTGGTGTTGATGTGGTCGCGCTGGCTGAGCAGCTCGTCGAGATCCATCGAGCCCATCACCGTGCGCAGATTGGTCTGGGTGAGATTGAGGATGGCGTATTCCAGCTGCTGCACCTCGTAGGCGGCCTTGGGCGCATCGAGCACCTGGTAGAACACCACACCATCGACACCGACCATGGCGTTGTCCTTGGTGATGACCTCCTGGCTGGGCACGTCGAGCACCTGCTCCATCATCGACAGGCGGCGGCCGATGCGGTCTACATAGGGCACCAGCCAGTGCAGGCCGGGGCCGAAGGTTGCGCGGAACTTGCCGAAGCGCTCGATGGTGTATTCCATGCCCTGCGGCACGGTGACTACGCCCTTGTAGAGCGTGACGACAGCAAAAATCGCAAAGGCGATGGCGAAAATCGACATGGGAACCTCGAAGGGAATGGACGCTTGCAGAGCGTTTCATCCTAACGTGTCAATCGCGCATTTGCCTCGCGGGTTTTGCCTTAAGCGGCGGCCGCTGCGCTGAGCACACGGATGCGCTCCACCATCGAGTAAAAGCCGTTGCGGCGGTTGACGGTGATGTGGCTTTCCAGCCCCAGCTGCTTGAAGGTGCCGGCGATATCGAGGGCCAGAATGGCCTGAGGCGCCTTGCCGTCCACCAGCACCATCAAGAGCGCGATGAGGCCCTTCACCAGGGTGGAGTCGGAGTCCCCGTTGAAGTGCATCAGGCCATCGCCCTCGGCGCCGCCCACCAGCCAGACCTGGCTCATGCAGCCGCGCACTAGCGTTTGCTCATTGCGCTCGGGCTCGGCGAGCGGCGGCAGCTTGCGGCCAAGTTCAATCAGGTAGGCGTAGCGCTCTTCCCAATCACCCAGCATCTCGAAGGTGTCGGCGAGTTCGTCGGTGGTCATGGCGGCAGGCGGTCAAAGGTGGGGCGGGGAATATACTTCGCGGCCTTTCGCAAAGAGTCTTGCCATGTCCCGCTTTGAAGGCCGCGCGCCTAACCAGCTTCGCCCGGTCAGCATCACCCGCCGTTTCACCAAGCACGCCGAGGGCTCGGTGCTGGTGTGTTTCGGTTCGACCCAGGTGCTGTGCACCGCGAGCGTTGAAGAGCGCGGCCCGGCCTGGAAGAAGGACAGCGGCTGGATCACCGCCGAATACGGCATGTTGCCGCGTGCCACCCACACCCGCAGCAAGCGCGAGGCGGCGCAAGGCAAGCAGAGCGGTCGCACGCAGGAAATCCAGCGCCTCATCGGTCGCAGCCTGCGCGCCTGTGTGGACCTCGACGCACTCGTGGGCCTCACCATCACGCTCGACTGCGATGTGCTGCAGGCCGATGGCGGCACCCGCACCGCGGCCATCACTGGCAGCTATGTGGCGCTCTGCGATGCCATTGCCGCCCTCATGAAGAGCGGCAAGCTCAAGAAGAACCCTATTCACGGCCAGATTGCCGCCGTGAGCGTCGGCATCGTCAACGGCACGCCCCTGCTAGACCTCGACTACACCGAAGACTCCGGCTGCGAGTGCGACGTGAACGTGGTGATGAACGAGGCCGGCCAGTTCATCGAAGTGCAGGGCACGGCCGAGGGCCATGCCTTCCGCCGCGAGGAACTGAACGCCCTGCTCGATCTCGCCCAGGCCGGCATTGCCGAGCTGAGATCGGAAGAGCACACGTCTGAA
>CAMTXV010000013.1:0-2738 GCA_947085665.1 uncultured Sinobacteraceae bacterium
CGCAGGCAGAGCCTTACGCTCCACGCCGAGACGCTTCTCAAGATCAGCCCTGAAACTCACGAATTCGGCACCAGCGAGCGCGTCCTTGAGTTGCGTACTCTGCTGCCTGAATGCCGCATCGTCTGTTTCCGGCGTGGCATCTTTCACTTCCGTCAGCGCGATAACCGCAATTTCTCCGCCCGGCAGCTGCGCTTGTCCAACACTTGTTTTGCCTGCCGCCGGACGCGGCAACCGGAATGCGGCATCCAGCAAAGCACGTGTCACGCCTTCAGAATCGCGTCGCATCGCTCCCGGATTCGAGACCGTGCGCTGCTGTTGAATTGCGAGCGATTCAATAGAGCCTCCAGCATTGAGCGCCGCAATCAGTTTCTCAGCCTCGGAGCGAGCGGTCTCTACTGCACGCTGTGACTTGAGTTCAGCCCTGATCTGCTCACGGACTTCATCGAGAGTGCGCGCACGTGCTGGCTCGTACTCTGCCTTGCGAACCACGGCAATACGGGTGGGACTCAGGGAGACCGGCTTGCTGTTTTCGCCGTCCTGCAGAACTTCCTGCGAGAAAGCCGCCTTCAACACATCTTGATTTGCAGTCAAGCCAGAGCCGCCACTACGCGCAAACCAGTCCGTCGTCTCAACCGTGCCGCCAACCAATTCGGCTACAGGTTGAAGGGTGCTGTTCTTTTCGAAGGCCAGCTCATCCATTTTCTCAGAGAGATCTTGGAAGCGCTTCTCGCGATCTGTTTTACGGTAACGGGCAAGCAACTCTGCCTGCACAGCGGCGTCCTCAAATGCCTGAGTGACAGCTGGCTTGACTTCATCCAGTTTGATTACATGCCATCCGAACTCGGTCTCGACTGGCTCCGAAATCCCACCGGGGCTGAGCGCGAATAAAGCATCTTCAAATTTGGGGGTCATCAATCCCTTACGAACCCACCCCAGATCGCCGCCGGAGCCTTTGGAGCCGGGATCATCCGACAGTTCACTGGCCAGGCTCGAGAAATCGGCCTTTGAATCCAGCCTTGATTTGATGTCTTGCGCTTTGAGTCGCGCAGCGTCTTTGTCCGCTCCGAAGCTAACGAGAATGTGACTCGCGCGACGCTCTTCCGACGTTGAGAAGGAGGCGCTGTCAGCGTCATAAATTGCCTTCAGTACGGCAGACTCAGGAACTGGAGCATCCGGCAGCTTCTCCAGATCAAGTTCTACGACCTGCAGACGCAGGCGTTCGGCGGAGGTGTAAAGATTGCCATTGCTAGCAAAATGCTTACTGATCTCATCATCCTTGATCTCGATTTGAGGCTCGAATTCACCTGCCTTGAAACTCACGCTGCTGAATACACGCTCCTGGCGAGCGAGCCGCCATGCGGCAGCGGCCTCGGCAGGAGTCACGAACGCGCTTGCAAGCACACCATCCCGTACTTGATCGACACTCAAGCCATCTCGCAGTTGTCGCTCAAAGCCCTGCGGGTCTAGGCCCTGACGCGCAAGCGCCTCGCGATAGAGCTCAGCTGAAAACTGTCCCTCTTTCTGAAACGCAGGAATTGCTCGAATAGCCTCGATGATGGAGGCGTTTGACGCGCTATAGCCCGTTTGACTCGCATGTTGCTGGAGCGCCGTCTCTTGAACCATCTCAAGCAACACGCCCTGGCGAAAGCTATCTGGCTCAATCATGTCGGAGCGAAAGCTTTCACCCAACATCTGCTGAAGCCGTTGCAGCCTCTGCTGATACGCGGCCTCCAGCTGCGATGAAGTAATTTTCTGGTCGCCGACTTTTGCAACTGTTGGGTCAGCGCCACCGCCTTGGAACGATTCAATACCCACGAACGCAAAAGGAATGGCGATGAGGGCAATGATGGCCCACACGATGGGACCGCTGACGCGGTCGCGAATGGTCTGCAACATATTGGTGGTCGCTAAGTTGAACTTAAACAAAAAAAAAGGCGCTCTGTAAGAGCGCCCTTTCGATGATTTGGCGGAGCGGACGGGACTCGAACCCGCGACCCACGGCGTGACAGGCCGTTATTCTAACCAACTGAACTACCGCTCCACACGGTTTGCAACTTACTACTCTTGGTGGGTGCTGACGGGTTCGAACCGCCGACCTGCGCCTTGTAAGGGCGACGCTCTACCAGCTGAGCTAAGCACCCGCTACACGACATTTGAAGGTCGACGGAACGCTTTTCGAAGAGCGTCCCAGCGAGTCCGCTACTTTATCGCATCCTTCAACGCCTTACCAGCCTTGAACGTAGGATTTTTGCTTGCGGCAATCTTCAGGGGTGCGCCCGTCTTGGGGTTGCGACCCGTGCGGGCAGCGCGCTTGCGGACCGAAAAGGTACCGAAGCCAACGAGCGAGACCTTGTCATTCTTCTTCAGCGCCTTGGCCAGCACCTCAACGAAGGAGTCAAGTGCACGGCCAGCATCAGCTTTGGAGATCTCGGCCTTGTCGGCAATGGCATTGATCAGTTCGGATTTGTTCATGAGTCAGAGTTCCCCTCTTCAAGGGCTACAGAAGTAGCCGGTTTAAGTCCCTAGAATTGATGCCGACGTCTTTGATTTTTCAAACGAACTGCTCTGAAAGCCATCGGCAAAGCTTTATAGCAACTGGGTTTGCAGAGCGTCAACACGTTGAAACAGCAGATTTCCTGCAGCACCTCCGCCAGTCTCAACGTGGATGAAAGTCAAGACATCTTTAGCGCGAAAAGCAAAAGATTTGACTCCATCAAGCATGAATCCAATCGCGCCAC
>CAMTXV010000014.1:0-18340 GCA_947085665.1 uncultured Sinobacteraceae bacterium
CCGATCTAAGAGCACCGCGCAGAACACCATGAGAAACACGACGACGCCGACGATGTCCTTCACCGTGTAATAGGGGTGGAACGGAATGCCGTCGAGCGGCTTGCCGGTGGCCTTGTCCTTGTGGGCCTTGATATCGATGCCGTCGGGGTTGTTGGAACCCACTTCGTGAAGCGCGATCAGGTGCGCAACCACCAGGCCCACCAGCACGAACGGCAGCGCGATGACGTGCAGCGAGAACAGACGGTTGAGCGTGGCATCGGCCGGCGAGTAGTCGCCCTGCACCCAGGTGACGATGTCTGGCCCGATGACGGGAATGGTGCCGAACAGGCCGATGATCACCTGCGCACCCCAGTAGCTCATGTTGCCCCAGGGCAGCACGTAGCCGCAGAAGGCTTCGGCCATCAGCACCAGGAAGATGAGCGAACCGAAGATCCAGATCAGTTCACGAGGCTTCTGGTAGCTGCCGTACAACAGGCCGCGATACATGTGCAGGAAGACCACCACGAAGAACGCCGAGGCGCCGGTGGAGTGCATATAGCGGATGACATTGCCCCAGGGCACGTCGCGCATGATGTATTCGACGCTGTCGAACGCGGTTTCGGCGCCCGGCTTGTAGTGCATGGTGAGCACGATGCCGGTGACCAGCTGGTTCACCAGCACCAGCATGGCGAGCGAGCCGAAGTAGTACCAGAAGTTGAAGTTCTTCGGTGCGTAGTACTCGGCGACGTGATCCCTCCACAGCTTGGTCAGCGGGAAGCGATCATCAATCCAGCCGAGGAATCCGGTGGTCTTGTAAGGGTTGGCGACAATGCCCATGGCAGGCTCCGAGAGTTTGGGAATCTTGTAGCGTGAAGATCAGGTGCGCCGCTTAGGCGGCGGCCTGGTCTTCGCCGATGACAACCGTGTTGTCGTCGGCGTATTTGTGCGGCGGCACCACGAGGTTGCGCGGCGCCGGCGAGCCCTTGAACACGCGACCGGCGAGGTCGAACTTCGAGCCGTGGCAGGGGCAGAAGAAGCCGCCCTCCCAATCCGCCGCGATATCCGGCGCCGGGTGCTCGGGGCGGAAGCTCGGGATGCAGCCCAGATGGGTGCAGGAGCCAATCATCACCAGCACTTCGGGCTTGATCGAGCGGGTGAGGTTCTTGGCGTATTCCGGCTGCAGGTCGAAGCCGGCGTGCTTGTCGGTGGAGGTGAGGTCAGGATCAGCGAGCTCGTCCTTCTTCACCTTGTCGAGACTGGCCAGCATGTCGGGGGTGCGACGCACGATCCAGATCGGGTTGCCGCGCCAGATCAGGCTGATCTTCTGGCCGGGCTCGACCACCGTGAGGTCGACCGAAACCGGGGCGCCGAGTGCCTTGGCCTTGGCGCTGGGACGCAGCGAGGCCAGAAACGGCCACACCACGGCGGCGCCGCCAATGGCTCCCATGCCGGTGGCCGCCAGGGTGAGGAAACGGCGACGGCTGGTGTTGACATCCGGATTGACACCGCCTTGACCGTCGCGGATGGCACCTTCGCTGCTCATGTGAAGTCCTTGCTGAAATCTTGAAAGCTGGGCGTTGGCGGGGGCGCACGAAGAGCCCGCACCAACCATGAAATCGAACCGCGCAAGTATAGCGGCGCCCCCGCGCCGTCGTCACGAGGCGGCTCGTCGGCGCCCGCCGAGCAGACCTGCCAGAAAGAGCCTCAGAACTGGTATCTGACGTAGACCTGTGCGAAGTCGCGGTCCTTGTAGACGTTGGCGCCATCGACGCCGCCCGTGAACCAGGTGTAGCCCGGCACGATGGAGAGCGCGGACTTGTAGCGCAGCTCAACGTTCAGGGTGGCGGTCTTGCGTCCGGCAACAAAGTTGGTGTCGAGCGGCTGCGGGGCGGTGCCGTTGACGTCGTGCTGCCAGATCACCATGGGTTGTAGGCTGATGCCCGGTAGCACGCTCTCGTAGCGAATGAGGCTGATCACGCGGTAGCCCCAGCTGAATTTGTCCGGGAAGAGATCCAGGTTGGCCTGCGAGGGGTTGAAGCGCAGACCGTCGCCGCCAAACGAGCAGGTGGGGTTGAGCGAGCAGGCCTGACGGGAACGATCAGCGCCGCTGCCGTCCGCGCCCGCGCTGGCGTGGGTGAGGGTTCCGGGCGCGTCGAACTGCAACACGTCCAGCGATGGCAGGCCCGGCACCCAGGTGCCCCCCACTTCAAAGAGATTGATGATCTGGTCGGCACCGATGAAGTTGTCGGTGGCACCCAACACCTGCGTGGCACCGAGGTTGAACTGATACACCTCCATGCGCTCGTAGCCGCGGATGTAGCCGGGATTGTTGCGGTCATAGGGTCGCGTCGGGTCGCTGCCCGGGTTCTCCCCTACTGCGCCGCCGCGATAGGCGGTGACAAAACTCGGGAAGGCGCGCGCCGAGCCGGTGTTGTGGCCCACCAGCAAATCGAAGGTGTCGTTGTAGCCGCCGGGGGTTTCAGCGCCATCCACCACGAAATCGCTGCCGGGGTAGACGATGACCCGTCCCATTTCATCGGTGCCCACCCCGCCCACGCCGGCGCCGCCGGCCAGCGTGAGGATGGCGTTTTGCAGGTCTGCCGGCAGCAGCGCCAGCAGCGGCTGCGTGGCCGTGCCGGTGAAGCTGCCGGTGCCGGCGCAGGGGCCGGTGCGGCCGTCGGCACTGCTGCCGCTGATATCCGGGTTGTGGCAGCGCGTCAGCGTGGGGCCGTAGGCCGCGAACAGCAGGTCTTCCACATCCACCTGCAGCGGCAGATTGGGGCGGTAGGCCACCTCGCCCTGAATGGAGAACTCGCCCGCCGTGGTGTTGAACGACAGACCGATCATCTGGATGTTCTCGGGGTACTCCAGCTGGATCTTCGCGGTATCGAACAGGATGGGATCGCTCTCGGCCCCTTGCGGGTTGTTGGGGTCGGTCAGCGAATTAAGCAGGGGAATGTCGGGGCAGTCGGCGAGGAACTGCACGGTGTTGCGGGAATCGCGCGAGCAGGAGTCCAGCGAGGCGTAGGTGCTGATGTAGGGCAGCTTCGAGTGGTAGTTCATGAAATACAGACCCAACTCGGTGCCGTTGTTGAGCCACTCGGCGTAGTACTTCAGTGAGGCGCCAAACTGGTTGGTGAGGCCAAAGTTCTCTGGCTCATTGTCGCGCAGGCGCTGCACGCGCAGGCTGGTGTTGGTAAGGCCCGAAAGCGGGTTGTCCAGCAGAAAGCCCACGCCGTCCGGGTCTTCGGCCGCACCGCCAAAGCTGGCGGTGACGAAATCGCCGGCGTTGTCGGTGCCGAGGTCGGCAAACGAGAAGAACGAGCCCTTGGCGGGAATTTCCACCGGCGACCATTCGAGCTGGTAGTAGGTCTCGAAGGTGAGCCCCTCCAGCGGCTGGCCGCTGATGTAGAGCGAGGTCTGCGGCGTGAAGACTTCTTCCACCTGAAAGCCAGTGCGCAGAAAGTTGTTGGCGTTGACCGGCTGTGCCTGGTTGATGGAGTTGATCACCAGCAGCGTGGATTCGCCCCAGTTGATGGTCTGGCGGCCGAACTTCACCGTCAGCTCCTGCTCACCCAGCGGCAGCTTGCCGTAGAACACCGCGTCCAGCAGCTGAAAGCCCTTGCCAATCTGCCGCAGGGTTTCGGAGTCGCGGCTGTTGCGCACCACCTGCCCAGAGCCGTACAGCAGGCCACAGGGCAGTCCAGGATTGGGGTTGCGGTCACCGCACTCCACGGAATCGTTGCGCGGGAAGCCGTTGTTGTTGAGCGGCGTCACCGCCGTGCCCGAGCGTGCCGCGTTCTCGAAGGTCAGGCGGTTGGGATGAAACTCGCTGAAGTCGTTGTTGACGAAATCGTAGAACAGGATGGTGCGCGCGAAGAACCCGAAGTCGCCCTTGGTGAGCGAGAGATCCTGGGTGATTTTCAGCGGCGCCTGCGTGAGATCGCCCTTGTTGTAGTTGAGATTGCCGTCGTCGAAGTTGTTGGAGTTCTGCCCCGGCACCTGACTGAGTCGTGCGGCCGGATAGGTCTGTGTGCGGAACAGGCCCTGGCAGCTTTGGAACAGTGGGAAATCCTGCCCCTGGAACACCGGCACATTGCCCTGCCCCTGACGACCGCAAACGCTCGGATCCAGATTGGCCTTGCCCACCAGTGCTTCGCTGCGTTCCTGCATGCGGAGCTGGGCGCCGAAGGAGGTGTTGGTATTGAGCACCGCTTCGATGCCTTCTTCCCCCCAGGGGATACTGAAATCAATGGCGTGGACGGGCGCACTGGCCAGAGCCGACGCCACTAAAGACCCAGCCACCATCCGCCGCAACAGGCTTTCCGAAACACGCATGCTGATCTCCTCTCACTCGCTGCAAGGCAACCGTCATGGCAGTCGCATTATTTGTTTTGGGCAGAAGAGAATCCCCTGCACCGGCGCCGAAGTTAACAGTGCCTGTCGGCGTCAGCAATCACGCAACGCAACAAAAAAAGCCTGCTGCCACGGGGCTTTGCGGTAAGCCTGATAACTGCCCTGCCGGCGCGCGCTGGCGATGCCGGCAATCACGAAAAATGGCAGGCGCTCAAAGTGTCGGCTGCCGTGCCGCGTAGCAATGGCGCCTGCTGCCGGCACTGCTCAGCGGCCTGGGCGCAGCGTGCTGCAAAACTGCACCCCTGGGTCAGCTGGGCAAGACGAATGGGATGCCCGGTGATGGTGGGCAGCGGCGCATCCAGGGCGGTGTCGAACGTGGGCCGGCAGCGCAGCAGGGCTTGCGTGTAGGGGTGACTCGGCCGGCCCAGCACCGTGGCGGCCCTGCCCTGCTCGGCCACGCGCCCGGCGTAGAGCACCATCAGCGTGTCGGCGCGCTCAGCCATCACGCCTAGATCGTGCGAGATCAGCAACAGACCCAGCCCCATGTCTCGCTGAAGGCTGGCCAGCAATTTGAGGATTTCAGCCTGCACGGTCACGTCGAGCGCGGTGGTGGGCTCGTCGGCAATCAGCAGTGCGGGCTTGGCCAGCAGCATCATGGCGATCATCACGCGCTGCCGCTGCCCGCCTGATAGCTCGTGCGGGTATTGCTTCAAGCGCCGCTGCGGCTCGGGCAGGCGCACGGCATCGAGCCCGCGCGCAGCCTCGGCGAGTGCCGCACTGCGGCTCGCACCCTGATGGCATTCAAGTACTTCCGCCAGTTGCAGGCCGATGGTGAGTTGCGGATGCAGGCAGGTCATCGGGTCCTGAAAGATGAGCCCCATGCGCGCACCGCGCAGTCGGCGCCGCTCGGGCGCCGGCAGGCTCAGCAGCTCGCGGCCTTCGAACTGCACTGCGCCGGTCACCACGGCCTGTGCGGACAAGAGGCCCATCAGCGCCAGCGCGATCTGTGACTTGCCGGAGCCCGACTCGCCCACCAGCCCCAGCGTCTCGCCGGCCTGCAGCGAGAAGCTCACGCCATCGAGCACCGGCACCAGCGCTTGCCGCTGCCGGTAGGCCACCGACAAATCCTGCACTTGCAGCAGCGCGCTCACGGGCTGTCTCGCGGGTCGAGCGCATCGCGCAGCGCGTCGCCGATGAGGTTGAGGCAGAGCAGCGTCAGCGCCATGAGGCTGGCAGGGAAGAGCAAGGCCCAGGGCGTGGTCTGCATCTCCTTGGCACCCTCGTTGATCAGCGTGCCCCAGCTGGTGGCGGGCTCCTGCACACCAAGGCCCAGAAAGCTCAGAAACGACTCGGTGAGAATCACCTGCGGAATGGTGAGCGTGACAGTGACCAGCACCACGCCCAGCAAATTGGGCAGCACATGCCGGGCAAGGATGGCGCCATCGCCCATGCCCTGCGTGTGTGCCGCCAGCACGAACTCGCGCTGCTTCAGGCTCAGTACCTGGCCGCGCACCACGCGCGCCATGTCGAGCCAGTTGATGGCGCCAATGGCGACGAACACCAGCACCATGTGACGGCCGAACAGCACCATCAGCAGAATCACCAGAAACAGGAAGGGCAGCGCGTAGAGAATGTCCACCGCGCGCATCATCCACTCATCCACCGCGCCGCCGAGGTAGCCGGCGATGGCGCCGTAACTCACGCCGATGAGCAGCGACACCAGCGTGGCCGCGAGCGCCA
Organism: uncultured Sinobacteraceae bacterium; assembly: GCA_947085665.1. GTDB lineage: Bacteria > Pseudomonadota > Gammaproteobacteria > Nevskiales > Nevskiaceae > Stagnimonas. The sequence continues at coordinate 6,076 of CAMTXV010000014.1, forward strand.
CTGCCAGCGAAATGCGCCCACCCGAGAGCGCGCGCACAAATACATCGCGGCCGAGACTGTCGGTGCCGAACCAGTGGGCGTTGACGAGACTCGGTGCGGTGGCCCACTCGCCGTCGAAGTCGATGGAGTCCACCGCGTGCGGCGAAAGCGCGGGGCCGACCACGAGCGCCAGTACGATGAGCAGCAACAGGCCGAGTGCCACCACCGCCGCGCGATGCGCGGTAAAGCGCTGCCAGAGCAGGCGAGACGGGCTCATGGCTTGCGTACCCTGGGGTCGAGCAGGCCGTAGGCGAGATCCACTAGAAAGTTGAAGAAGATGATCATCGCGCCGTACACCGCCACCACGCCGAGCACCAGCGTGTAGTCGCGGTTGAGCGCGCCCTGCACGAAGTAGCGGCCGATGCCCGGCAGGTCGAACACCTGCTCCACCACCACCGAGCCGGTGAGAATGCCGGCGGTGGCAGGCCCGAGATAACTCACCAGCGGCAGCAGCGCGGGCTTGAGCGCATGGCGCAGCACCACGGTAGCCGGGTGAAGACCCTTGGCGCGTGCGGTGCGGATGTAAGGCTGCTGCAGCACCTCCAGCAGACTCCCTCGCAACAGCCGCGCGATGGCCGACACCTGCGGCAAGGCGAGCGCGATCACCGGCAGCACCAGGTCGCTCCAGCGCCCGTCCACCCAGCCCCCCGCCGGCAGCCAGCGCAGACCAATCGCGAACACCAGAACCAGCAGAGGCGCGACGACATAGCTCGGCACCGAGACACCCAGCAGTGCTGCGCTCATCACGCCGTAGTCGGGCCAGCGGCGATGGCTGAGTGCCGCCGTGATCCCCGCAGCAACACCCAGCAGCAGCGCCAGCGCCATGGCGAGCGCACCGATGGTGAGCGACACCGGCAAACCCTTCGCAATCAGCTCGCTCACGCCAAAACCTTCGTACTGAAAAGAGGGGCCGAGATCGCCCTTCAGCAGACCGCCGAGATAGCGGAAGTACTGCTGCGGTAGCGGTTCGTCGAGGTGGTACTCCGCCGCGAGTGCCGCCTCGATCTGCGGCGGCAACTGGCGCTCGCGATCAAACGGCCCGCCGGGTGCAAGCCGCATCAGAAAGAAGGTGAGCGTGACCAGCACCAGCAGCGTGGGCAGTGCGGTGGCAAGCCGCAGCAGCGCGTGGCGCCACATCAGCGAGCACCCCTGGCAGGGTGGGCCAGCACGCGAAGATCCTTGGTGTAGTGATAGTCGCTGCTGTTGTCTTGCCAGCCCGCAACCCAGGGCTTGACTAGGTGCTTGCTCACATAGGTGTAGATCGGCATCACCGGGAGATCACGCATCAGCAGACGCTCGCCGGCTTCCAGCAGGGCGCGCCGCGCGGCGATGTCGGGCGTGGCGGCGGCCTGCTGCATCAAGGCGTCGTACTCCGGGTTGCGGTACACCGAATCGTTGCGGCCGTGCGTGCTGGTGAGCAGGTCGAGAAAACTCGTGGCGTCGTCGTAGTCGCTGATCCACGCGCTGCGGAACAACTGGGTGATGCGGCGCTGCTTGCGGTTTTGCAGGAACACCTTGAACTCTTCGTTGACCAGCCGCGTCTCCACGCCCAGCCACTGCTTCCACATGGCGGCCAGCACCACCGCAATGCGCTTGTGGTCATCGTGGGTGTTGTAGCGCAGCTCCATCTTCAAGGGCTTTTCGCGCGAATAGCCGGCCTCGGCGTAGAGCCTTCGTGCTTCCGCGAGTTTGCGCTCGCGCGGCCAGGCCGCCCACGTCGGCACTTGCGGCGTGTAGTTCCACAGGCCCGGCGGCACATAGCTGTAGGCGGGCAGTGCCACCCCATTCATCACCTTGCCGACGATCACCTCGCGATCCATTGCCATCGCGAGTGCCTGCCGCAGCTTCGGGTTGTCTTTGAAGGGCGGCTGCGAAAGGTTGAAGCCGTAGTAGTAGGTGCCCTGGTACGGCGAGATGCGCAGCTCGGTGCCGTAGCGCGCGCGCAGCGCCTTGGCCTGCACCAGTGGAATCTCGTAGGTGGTGTCGAACTCATCAGCGGCGTAGCGCTTCAGCTCGGCATTGGTGTCTTCGCTGGCGTGGTAGGTCACCGACTCGATCACCGACTGCGCGTTGTTCCAGTACTGCGGGTTGCGCAGCAGCTGCACATGCGACTGCACCACCCAGGCCTTGAGTGTGTAGGCGCCGTTGCTCACCAGCCGGCCCGGGCGCGCGAAATCGCGCCCCCACTGCTGGAGGCTGGGACGGTGTACCGGGAAGGTGGTGGGGTGTGAGAGCAGACCCAGCAGATACGGCGTGGGAGCCGCCAGCTGGATGACCACCGTGCGCGCATCCGGCGCCCTCACCTCCAGCGTGCTGGCGGGCGCTTCTCCCTCTAGCACGGCCGCGGCACCGGCAATGGCCGAGAGCATCTGCGCATAGGTGTTGCCGGTGGTGGGCGCAGCGCTGCGCTGAAAGCCCGCCACGAAATCTTCCGCTGTCAGCGGCGAACCATCGCTCCAGCGCAGGCCCTCGCGCAGCGCAAAAGTGTAGGTGAGGCCATCGGATGAAATCGCCCAGCGCTCTGCCGCGGCAGGCACCACGAGGCCATCGGGCGAGATGCTGGTGAGACCCTCGTAGAGATCGCGCACGATGTTGCTGGTGCTCACGCCCTCGGCACGGTGAGGGTCCAGCGAGTTGGGCTCAGGCCCGTTGCCGTGATGCAACACCTGCTGTGCCGTTGGCGCCAGAGCCTGCGCACTCACGCCAGCCGTGAACAAGGCACAACACAGCAACAGCGCGGCAACGGGCTGACGCATCACGAGGATTGGTCGGCTGACTGTTTGGCCGGCCAGCGCTGCCCGAGCGTGACGGCAATGACGCCGCCCAGAATCACGCCAGTACCGATGAGCTGGGTGCCACTTAAGCGCTCGGCCCCGAGCCAGGCACCCAGCAGCACTGCGATGGCGGGGTTCACATAGGCATAGGTGCCCAGGAGCGCTGGCGTGACGTTATGTACCAGCCAGTAATACGCGCCGTAGGCCACGCAGGAGCCCAGCACTGTGAGGTAGGCCCAGGCCCACCAGGACTGCGCTGTCCAGCGCCAGCGCTCGTGCTCACCACCGATGAGCCCGATGCCCCCCATGAGCACGCCAGCCACCAGCATCTGCAGTGCGGCGGTCATCAGCGGCGGACACTGCAAAGGATTGCGCCGGCCATAGATGCTGCCCGCCGCCCAGAGAACGGGCGAGATCACCAGTGCCACATAGGCCCCGACCGGCGCGGACTTCTGCAGCAGGCCCTCGCCCACCAGCACGGCAACGCCCAGGAACCCGATGATCAACCCGGCCCAGGTGAGCCCGCCCAGCCGCTCGCCACGCGCGCCCAGGGTGCCGAAGCCCGCCATCCACAGCGCGGAGGTTGCCACCATGAGTGCGGCCTGGTTGGAGGCCACCCACTGTTCGCTCCAGGTGACCAACCCATTCGCGCCCACCAGCAGCAGCACGCTGGTGATGACGATCACCCGCCAATCGCCGCGCGTGGTGGGCCATTGCAGCCCGGTGAGCCGCGCGTACACCAGCAGAATGGCACCCGCAGCGATGAAGCGTGTCGAGGCGAAGAGATACGGCGGGGTGATCTCCACCCCGAAGCGAATCGCGAGGTAGGTGCTGCCCCAGATGAGGTACACCGTGGCCAGCGCCAGCACGATGGTGCCGAGGCGCGCGGGGTGCGGCGTGCTGCTCATAGCGGCAGGGCCGTGGTGAGCCCGTTGTAGCGATCCATCTCCAGCATGGCGCGGCCAATCCACTCGCGCTCCGCCGCACTCAGGTGTGGATGCCAGACATCGGCAATCAACACCACGCGGGTGTCGTCGCTGCGGTTCCAGGCCTCGTGCTCGATGGTGTCGTCGAACACAAAGGCCTCGCCCACGCGCCACTCGCGGGTGACATTGCCCACGCGAAAGCCGCAGTGGGGCGGCACCACCAGCGGCAGGTGCATCACCAGCCGCACATTGGCCACGCCGGTGTGCGGCGGAATGTGTGTGTGAGGCTTCAACACCGAGAACATCGCCGCCGGCATGCGGCCTTCGACACTGGGCTGTGGCAGCAGCGAGAGCGCTTGCAGGGTGGTGGGGCAGCGCGCGCAGTTCTCCGCGTAGCGCTGGCCGTGGTGAAAGAAATGGAAAGCGCTCCAGTCCAGCGAATGATTCAGCGCGGCCCACTGGTCGAGCGGAATGCCGTCCTTGTAAGTCACATAGGGAGCAAAGCCCTCGCTGCTGCCGAGCACGCCCATCAGTTCGTTCTGAATCGCGGGTGTCGCGGCTTCGAGTGCGGCGAGCCAGGGAAAGCTCTCGCGTGGCCAGAACTCGATGGGTGGCAGGCCGGGGTAGAAGTAGTCGCTGGGGTTCTGCTGCACGCGCGGCTTGAGGCCCAGCGTGGTGTCGAGAAACTGCGCGAGCCGCTGCGATGCAGGGCCCACAGCCGCGCGCGCTTCATCAAGCAGTGCGGCATCGAGATGCGCCCTGAGGCCATCGAGGTAACGGCGGTTGGCGATGCGCGCCTTCTGCACGGCGGCGAGTGTTGCGGCATCCAGCTGCGCATCGGGCGGAGCCTGCGTGAGTGCGATGCCATAGGCCACCGCCGCTTCACGCTCGCGGCCTTCGCGCTCGATCAGCGTCGCCTTCATCAGCAGTGCCGCGAAGTGGCGTGGCTGCAAACGCAGGCAGTGTTCCAGAGCCGCGAAGGCGGCCGGAAAATCCGCGGTGGCGCGGCAAGTGGCGGCGAGATGCAGCCAGAGGCCGGCGGTATCGGGGCTGAGCGCTGTGGCGCGTTGCAGCAGCACCCGGGCCTCGGCGGCATGGCCCGCCTGCAACGCCCTGCCCGCCTGCTGAATCAGCAGCTCCACTTCGGTCGTGGACGGTGTTGCGCCAGCCGCTGGCTGGACCGCGCTCTGCTTGCTCGCTGCATTCGTTGAAGGGGCTGCCATCGGAGAAGTATCGCTCACAACATTGGCTCATTGACTGGGCACAAAAAAACGGCGGGTCCTGAGACCCGCCGTTTAGGCTTTGCTACAAACTGCAAACCGCGATTTAGAAGTCCAGCGTCACGCTCGAGAAGATGAAGCGGCCGAGTGCGTCGTAGACCTGCGGATAGGTGTTGCCGCTGCCGGACACCGAGCTGATGTTGCCGCTGCCGACGATCGGCGGGTTGTTGTCCAGCACGTTGTTGACGCCAAGACGCACGGTGTACTTCTTGTCGAAGCGCACGCTGCTGAACAGGTCGAAATAGCTCTGCGCCTTCAGCTTGGCATCGAGGTCGTTGTTCAAGCCCACGCCGTCAGTCTTCACGCCACCGAAGTAGCGCCAGGCCAGCGACACCGAACCATCAAACCACGGCACCTGCCAGGTATTGCGCAGCTTGTGGCGGTATTCGCTGACGGGGGTGCCGCACTGTGTGCCGTACTTGCCCTTGCACTGGTAGGTGGAGCTGGCATCGCCCGGGATCGGGGTGATTTCCTGGTCGAGCAGCACCGAACCAACGTAGTCGATCACGAAGGTGCCGGCATCTGGCAGACCGATCTGCGCACCGCGCACGCGGTAGTCTGCCTTGAAGTCGATACCCGAAACCTTGAGCTGACCGGTGTTCTGGATGGTGTCGATCACGAAGCCATCCTGACCCAGCCAGAGCGAGCCGAACGAGGGCGCGGCGTCGTTGGGGTCACGATTGATCAGGTCGCAGAGCTGACCGCGCTCGTAGCAAGCCTGAAGGATGGTGTCGGCGCCATAGCCGCTGATGAAGCCATCCACCTTGATGCTGTAGAAGTCGACCGAAGCGCTCGCGCCCTTGATAAAGGTGGGCGTGAACACAAAGCCCGCCGTGAAGGTATCTGCCTTTTCAGCCTGCAAGTTGGGATCGGTACCGAACTGACCGTTGTACTGGCTTGCCGGGCTCGGTGCGATGTTGCCGTAGAGCTCCGGGTTGTTGGCAATCAAGGGATCGTTGGCGCACTGCTCGGCAGTGGCACCACCCGACACCACGCCGGTGGCCGGATCAATGGCTCCCGAGCAGGGATCAGTAGAACCGTTCAGGGCAACAAAATTAGGCTGGCTGATCTCGCCGATGTTCGGTGCGCGAACGGCGCGGTTGTAGGTGAAACGAGCCTTCACATCGTCCGTCGGCGCGTAGTTCAGACCCAGCTTGTACGCCTCGGTGGCCTTGGTGGAGCTGTAGTCGGAGTAGCGATAACCAAGGTCAGCGCTCAGCTCCTTGCCCAGGGGCTGGTCTTCCCAGATGGGCAGGCGCACTTCGCCGTAGATTTCCTTCACATCGAAGCCACCGCCGCTGTTCAGCGAGGGGCCGCCCTGACCGGCGAGGTCGCCGCTCTGGAAGGCCGAATCAAACTCGTTGATGGAAGCTTCGTCGCGATACTCAACACCGACCGCGAGACTGATCTGCTGGCTGGCAAAGGGAGACTGAAGACCAACGGGACCCGACACGAAGGCCGAAGCCACGCGTTCTTCCACCACGCCGTTGGCGAAGCCCGGCAAGGTCAGGTAGTTCAGCGCTTCTGGGGTCACGCCGCCGATGGCAAAGATGTTGTACGGCACGCAAGCCGAGTCAGAGCCGTCCAGTGCTGAGCGGCAAACCGGCATGCCGGTATCGGGATCGCTCACGACATCCAGCGCGCGGATGGTGCGCACGCGGGAGAATTCACCGCGATAGATGTTGTCGCGGATGGTCTTGCCGAACTGGTAGGAAGCGTCATAGCTCCAGTCGGCAATCAGGTCACCGCGCACACCGCCGAGGATGCGGTAGGAGGTGTGGCGCAGATCGCTGTCACGCGCACCGCCCTCGACATTGCGGCGGCCGATGAGGAAGTCGGCAGTCGTTACCGCGGGGTCATCCCCAAAGATCAGCGACTGCTGCTGCTCGGAGATCAGGGGGTTGTCACGACTCAGGGTGTAGACGTCGTTGCCGAAGAAGGCGCCGGAGGGCGCGATGACGGCATTGGTGCGGTCATCCATGAACATGAACTGCGCATACGCTTCAACGTTGGCGTTGAACTCGTAATTGGCGAAGGCGCCCAAGGTGTAGCGGTCGTCGCTGCGCTGGAAGTAGTTGAAGGGGTTGAAGTTGAAAGCGTCACGCGCGCCCACGAACTGGCGGAAGGTATTACCGGGGCCAGTGGGGTCGAGCACGAAGTTGCGGGTCGGGTCCGCGGGATTGTCAGAGAAGCGCCCCAGTGCGTTGGTGGAGGAGCCCTGGCATGCGAAGATCGTGGCACTGGCCGCACCAAGCGAACAGGCGCTGAAGTCGCGCGCACCTTGGTCAATCGGATCGATCTGGCGATAGGTGGCGTAGGCGGTGATGTTGCCCTTGCCATCGGCGCTGTTGGTGCCCATGACTGCGGTGAGATCCCAGGACTGGCCATCCCACTTGTTGGTGGAAGGAATCGCGAAGTCGCGTGCCGACAGTTGATCGTCGAACTTGCTGCCGTTCTTGTGATTGAAAATGCCGCGCTGGGCTTCAATACGAACGCCTTCGAAGTCCTTGCGCATGATGAAGTTCACCACGCCCGCCACGGCGTCGGCGCCGTAGGTGGACGATGCGCCACCCGTGAGCACGTCAACGCGTTCGATCAGTGCGGCGGGAATGAAGTTGAGGTCAGCGGTGGAGTCACCGGGATCGCCCGGCTGCACGCGCTTACCGTCGATGAGCACCAGCGTGCGCGCAGAACCCAGGTTGCGCAGATTCACGGTGGCGGTGCCGGTGGCACCGTTGGCGAGGTTGCCGCCTTGGTCAGCGAACACCTGGGGCAGGCTGTTCAGAAGATCTTCAACGCGGGTAGTGCCCTGCGCCTTCACTTCGGCAGCGCCGACGGTGGTGATGGGGCTGGAGCTGGTGAGGTTGGGCGACTTGATGCGCGAACCGGTCACCGAAATCTTCTTGAGTTCCACCGAGGTGATGGTTTTCTCGGCGGTCACCGGCGCAGCGGGAACCGCGGCTTCGGTGCTGATCGCGATCGTTTCCAATGGTGCCGGTGCAGCAGCGGCTTCGGCCGGCGCAGCCTCAGCAGCAGGGGCAGCAGGGGCAGCAGCGGCGGGCGACGGCTCTGTTGCGACTGGAGCGATGGCAGCAGCAGGCGCTTCAACAGCGGTGGGCTGCTGAGCGGCTTCCTGCGCAGCGAGAGAGAAGCTTGCCGTGGCAAGGCCCGTAACAAACGCAGCCCGCACTGCGGTACGCAGTCGACCGTCAATACTCAGTTTCATTTTGAATCCCATGGAATGTGGACATGAGCGAAGCCCTCAGGCCTCTCTCCCTTTTCTTGCAACAGCAACATCAGTGCCATTCCATGGCGCTTTCAACTTCCGCGTGTTCTAGCTTCTGCGGTCTCGATGTCGCTTTACAGCGTATGAACAGACTATTTTCAACCAGGCGTGTGGTCAATCTCCATGCTTAGCAAATAAGGCTTACAGCCCCGTGCCCACACAAGCGCCTGCACCTCTGTAACAGGCAAATAGCGTGCACAAAAAAGGACGCCTCAGCGTCCTTTTTTGAAAGAAACCTCTGTCGCTATTAAGCGGATGCGGCCTCAACGGTCACCGCACGCTCCACAAGCTCAACGTAAGCCATGGGTGCGGAATCACCGGCGCGGAAGCCGCAACGCATGATGCGCAGGTAGCCACCCGGACGCTGCTTGAAGCGCGGGCCCAGGTCGTTGAAGAGCTTCTGCACGGCGTCACGATTGCGCAGGCGATCGAACGCCAGGCGACGGTTGTGCAGCGAGTCGTCCTTGGCACGTGTGATCAGAGGCTCGAGCTCGCGACGGAGCTCCTTCGCCTTGGGCACGGTGGTCTGAATGATCTCGTGGGCAATCAGCGAGGCCGCCATGTTTTGCATGGTGGCTTTGCGGTGCGAGGTGGTGCGACCCAGACGGCGGCCGGAAACTTTATGGCGCATGACTTAATCCTTGCTCTTGCTTTAAGCCGACGCCTTGGGCGACGACCAGTTGTCCAGCTTCATGCCCAGATCGAGTTCGTGGCTCTTGAGAGCTTCCTTGATCTCGTTCAGGGATTTCTTGCCGAGATTCGGCGTCTTCATCAGCTGAGTCTCGGTGCGCTGCACCAAGTCACCAATGTAGTAAATGTTTTCGGCCTTGAGGCAGTTGGTCGAACGCACGCCAAGCTCCAGCTCGTCGATAGGACGGAAGAGGATCGGCGAAACATCCTTCTTGTTGCCAACAGCCACCACAGTTTCCTCAGCCTCAAGGCCGACGAACACCGTGAGCTGATCGCGCAGGATGCGAGCAGCCTGACGAACAGCCTCAGCGGCATCGATTCCACCGTTGGTGTCGATGTCCAGAATCAGGCGATCCAAGTCGGTGCGCTGCTCAACGCGAGCGCGCTCCACCGAGTAGCTCACGCGACGCACGGGGCTATAGCTGGCATCCAGCTTGAGCACGCCAATGCCAGCGCCCTCTTCCTCAGGACGAGCCAGCGCAGGCTGGTAGCCGCGACCGCGAGTCACGCGCAGCGTCATGTTCAACTTGCCGCCGGTCAGGTTGGCAATGACAAGAGCGGGATTCACGATTTCAATGTCGTGATCGAGCTGGATATCACCAGCCGTAACCGGGCCCTTGCCAGACTTGGCAATGGTGAGGGTGGCGGAATCGCGCGAATGCATGCGGATGGCGACATTCTTGAGGTTCAACAGAATGTCGAGCACGTCCTCCTGAACGCCTTCAATGGCGCTGTACTCGTGAACTACGCCTTCGATCTGCGCTTCAGTGATGGCAGCGCCGGGGATGGAAGACAGCAGGATGCGACGCAGCGCATTGCCCAGCGTGTGACCAAAACCACGCTCCAGCGGCTCGAGCGACACGCGAGAGCGGTTGGCGCCAGCCTGCTCGACTTCGATGGTGCGCGGTTTCAGCAAATCGTTGACGATGCCCTGCATTGAAAATCCTTATAAAACTTGCGTTGTCGGCCGCAGGGCCGACGTTGATACGGTGAAAACCGACTACTTGCTGTAAAGCTCAACCACCAGGTTTTCGTTGATGTCCGGCACGATCTGGCTGCGCTCAGGCGCCGACTTGAAGGTGCCCTTGAGGCCCTTCTCATCCACATCGAGCCAATCCGGAAAACCAACTTGGGAAGCCAGGGTCAGCGAAGCAGCGATGCGCAGCTGGTTCTTCGACTTCTCACGCACAGTGACCACGTCGCCCACAGCCACCTGGTAGCTGGGAATGTTGACCGGCTTGCCGTTGACTTCGATGGCCTTGTGACCAACCAGCTGACGGGCTTCCGAACGGGTGGATGCAAAACCCATGCGATAGACGACGTTATCCAAGCGAGCTTCCAGGAAGCGCAGCAGGTTCAGACCCGTCGCGCCCTTGGTGCCGCTGGCCTTCAGGTAATAGTTGCGGAACTGACGTTCCAGTACGCCATACATGCGCTTGAGCTTTTGCTTCTCAGCAAGCTGATTCGCGTAGTCAGACAGACGGGGCTTCACCGCACCGTGCTGGCCGGGGCGGGTTTCGAGCTTGCACTTGGTTTCGAGACTGCGGGCACGGGACTTCAGCAGAAGGTCCATGCCGGCGCGGCGGGAAAGTTTGCACTTGGGGCCAATATAACGAGCCATGATTTCTTCTCTGTACTCTTAGACGCGACGACGCTTGGCGGGACGGCAGCCGTTGTGCGGGATCGGCGTCACGTCAACGATGTTGGAAACCTTCATGCCGGCGGCGTTGAGGGCGCGGACGGCGGACTCGCGACCGGGGCCGGGGCCCTTGACGAACACTTCGACGTTCTTCACGCCATGTTCGGCAGCTGCAGTGGCGGCGCGCTCGGCAGCAACGCCCGCCGCGAACGGCGTGGACTTGCGCGACCCCTTGAAACCGCAGGCACCAGCGGTCGACCAGGAGAGCGCATTGCCCTGCCGGTCGGTGATGAGAACGATGGTGTTGTTGAAAGAAGCATGAACATGAACCACGGCGTCCGTGATGTTCTTCTTGACTTTCTTGCGCTTTGCAGCGCCTGCGGCTTGGGATGCGGCCATGATGAATCCTTATGCTTTCTTGTTGGAGGCGACAGTCGCCTTGCGCGGACCCTTGCGGGTACGGGCGTTGGTGCGGGTGCGCTGACCGCGAATGGGCAGGCCGCGGCGATGACGCTGGCCACGATAGGTGCCCATGTCGACCAGACGCTTGATGCTCATGGACACCTCGCGGCGCAGGTCGCCTTCAACGACATACTTCGCAATCTCGGCACGCAGCGCATCAACCTCACCTTCTGTGAGAGTGCGAATCTGAACAGCGGGATTGATGCCCGCAGCGGCGCAGATCTTCTTGGAGCGCGTTGCGCCAATTCCGTAGATCGACTGCAGCGCGATCACCGTGTGCTTCTTGTCAGGGACGTTAACGCCCGCGATACGTGCCATATGCCACTTCCTTACAAAGCGCCAGCGAAAAGGGCGCGGATATTAAAGAAAACCAGTCCATCTTTCAACCGCGGCAGAAAGCCGCAACCGCTTGAGGCTCTTAGCCCTGACGCTGCTTGTGGCGCAGGTCAGACGAGCAAATGATCCGGACCACACCGTTACGACGCACAACTTTGCAGTTGCGGCACATCTTCTTTACCGAAGCGCGCACTTTCATGGCTTCACCTTGTTGAGTTGCGTGACTGATTGACGGGGGCTCGCCAGCTGACCCGACACTTTTGATTGACTACCTTCGGCGCTCTTGCCCAAGCTCTTCAGATTCTGCTTCTCGAGCAGGCCCTGATACTGGTGCGACATCAGGTGAGCCTGAAGCTGCGCCATGAAATCCATGACCACCACGACGGTGATGAGCAGAGAGGTGCCGCCAAAGGCAAACGGGATGGAGAACTGCGAAATCAGGATTTCAGGCACCAAGCAGATCGCCGTGATGTAGATCGCACCGGCTACCGTGAGACGGGTCAGCACCTGATCAATGTAGCGACCGGTCTGCACGCCAGGGCGAACGCCGGGGATCACCGCACCCGACTTCTTCAGGTTCTCAGCGGTGTCGCGGCTGTCGAACACCAGCGCGGTATAGAAGAAGCAGAAAAAGATGATCATCGCGCCATAGAGCACCGAGTGCAGTGCCTGCCCCGGAGACAGCGCATTCGCAAGCTTCTGAAGGAATCCGGCCTCACCCTCTCCAAAGAAACTGACGATCGATGCAGGAAACAGAATGATGGAGGAGGCGAAGATCGGCGGGATGACTCCGGCCATGTTCAGCTTCAGCGGCAAGTGCTGGGTCTGGGCAG
>CAMTXV010000015.1:0-7049 GCA_947085665.1 uncultured Sinobacteraceae bacterium
ATCTGATCCGCCCGGGCTCGCAGCAGGCGCGCCGGCACTTCAATGCCGAGGCGCTGGCCGAGCTGGCCGAAAGCATCCGGGAAAGCGGCATCGTGCAGCCGCTGGTGCTGCGCACGCGCATCTGGGGCTACGAGATTCTCGCCGGCGAGCGCCGCTGGCGCGCCGCACAGCTCGCCACCGTGCACGAGGTGCCCGCCATCGTCCGCGATGACCTCTCTGAAGACGAAGCCTTCGTGCTGGGTCTTATCGAGAACCTGCAACGCGAGTCGCTCTCGCCCATCGAGGCGGCGGCAGGCCTGAAGCGGCTGAGCGAGCTGCATCAGCTCACCCACGAGGAAATCGCCCAGCGCATTGGCAAGTCGCGTGTCTACGTCACTCATGTGCTGCGCCTGCTGCACCTGGAGCCTGCCGTGCAAACGCTGGTGGACGAGGGCCACCTGAGCCTGGGCCACGCCAAGGTGCTCTCTGGCCTGCCGCTGGCAGAGCAGACGCGCTGGGCCAGTGCGGTGGTGAAAAAGCAGCTCACCGTGCGCGCACTCGAACGCGCCCTGGGTGCCGAGCGCAAGGTCAGCCCCCGCTTCAAGCCCGGCAAGGCCAGTGACTGGCGCCGCCTGGAGCGCGAACTGGCTGATCTCTTGGCCACCCCCGTGGAAGTCACCGCCAACAAAGCCGGCAAGGGCGAGCTGAAACTCAGCTTTCACTCGCTGGAAGCGCTCGATGGACTGCTGGAGCGGCTGGGGTATCGCGGCGGGTGATGCGCGACTACTGAAACGGGTTCAAAAGACGCACACCACAACCCCGGAAGTCATCGACATTGCGCGTCACCACAGCGAAATCGTGAATCAAGGCGATGGCGGCGATCTGCTTATCGACAGGGTGCTGAAGACTCGGCGACATGAGCTTGCCCCACACCTGGGCGCATTCCACGTCGAAGGCCAGAATGCGGTCGGCGTAGTCGTTCACGACGCGATCCAGCCAGGTTTGCAGGCGCTTGGCCTGACTGGCATCGCCACGGCCCGCAATCGTTTCCAGACCGCAGCGAATTTCACCGATGGTCTGCACGGCGATGTAGAGATCACTCGACGCTGTGCTGCGCCAGAACGACCTCACGCCTCCATTCGCCAGCGCCCCCTTGCGGGCTTCGCTGATGACGTTGGTGTCAACCAGATACATGTTCTTCAGCCGCGTTTGCGCGGGTGGCGCACATCGAAGTCGGCATCTTCGCCGACGTTTGGCATGGCCCCCAGCACCGCCGCGAGCGGGCGACGTGCGGGGCGTGCCAGTGCCGTGCGCAGAATCTCGCGATGCTCGGCTTCTGCACTGCGGCCATGTGCGGCAGCGGCCTGCTTCAGCGCCAGAACCACGCCTTCGTCAATATTGCGCACCACCAGATTGTTGGCCATGTCGGCTGCTCCCCCTTGCAATCATTGATTGCAAAATAAGAGCATCCAGCAATCGATGCAACCATATCGCCTCATTCTCCCCATTCGCGCTGATCGCTGATGCAGTTCCCCTTCCCAGTCATCGAGCGCGCCCACGCCACCGCGCGCCATATCCGCATCAGCGTCAATGCACGCGGCGAGGTGCTGCTCACCATTCCGCGCCGCGCCAGCAAGGCCGAGGCGCGGGCGTTTCTGGCGAGCCGGGTGGAGTGGGTGCAGCTACAGCTTGCCAAGCTCAAGACCCAGGGGCCGCGCCGTGCGCTGCAGGCCCCGCGCTGGGACGGCGGCGATGTGCTGCCGCTGCGCGGCGTCGAGCTGCCGCTGCACTGGCTGCGTGCGCGTATTGCGCGCATCCAGGTACGCCTCACCGCAGAGCGCATCGAACTGTTCGCACCCAACGAAAGCACGCCCGAGCAGCTCAACCGCGCACTCAAGCTGGCGCTGATGCGTGAGGCACGGCTGGAAGCGGAGGATCTGCTCAACCGCGAAGCCCATGCGCTGGGTTTGAGGTGGCGTACGCTGCGCATTGCCGACACCCGCGCGCAATGGGGCAGCTGCACGCGCGATGGCACGGTGTCACTGAGCTGGCGGCTGCTGATGGCCCCGCCCGAGGTGATGCGCTACGTGGTGATCCACGAGCTGTGTCACCTGCCGCACCCCGATCACTCTCCCCGCTTCTGGGCGCTGGTGGCGCGGCAGATGCCGGACTATCTCGAACACCGCGACTGGCTCAAGCGCCATGGCGCGGGACTACACCGCTGGTTGCCGCTGCGTGCGGCAGCGGCGGCCGAGCCGCAGCAGCCGGATCTTTTTGTGTAGCCTCACAACGTGCAGAACAGATGGCGCTGCCGCAGTATCTTGAGCAGCTAGATCGTCTTAAGCCCGGCGCAGCGCACCCTGTTTTTTGAGGTGCACGAGCAACAACGACACCGCTGCGGGGGTCACGCCCTGAATGCGGCCGGCCTGCCCCACGGTTTCAGGCCGGTGGCTGATGAGCTTGGCGCGCACTTCGTTGGAGAGGCCGGTGACCTTCGCGTAGTCGAAGTCCTGCGGCAGGCCGGCATCTTCATAGCGGGCCTGCCGTTCGATCTCGGCCTGCTGGCGCTCGATGTAGCCGGCGTACTTGATCTGTATTTCCACCTGCTCGGCGATGACGGGGTCGAGTGAGGCGTCGATCAGGCCCAGCTGGGTGAGCAGGGCGGTGTTGCCTTCGGGCCGGCGCATCAGGTCGCTGGCGCTGAAGGCGGTGGAAGTGGCTGCCGGGCCGAAGATGGCGACGAACTCCGGCTGCGCCAGTTGCGCGGGCTTGAGCCATTGCGCATCGAGCGCACTGCGGGCGGCATCCACGGCAAGCATCTTGTTGCTGAAGTGCTGCCAGCGGGCCTCGTCCACCAGACCCAGTTCGCGGCCCTTGGGCGTGAGGCGCGCATCGGCGTTGTCTTCGCGCAGCAGCAGGCGGTGCTCGGCGCGGCTGGTGAACATGCGGTAGGGCTCGTTGGCGCCCAGGGTGACGAGGTCATCCACCAGCACGCCGAGATAGGCCTCGTGGCGCTGCGGGCACCAGCCCTCTTCGCCACGCGCGAGCAGCGCGGCATTGAGGCCGGCCAGCAAACCCTGCGCGCCGGCTTCTTCGTAGCCGGTGGTGCCGTTGATCTGGCCTGCAAAGAACAAGCCTTGCAGCGCCTTGGTTTCCAGCGAGTGCTTCAGATCGCGCGGGTCGAAGTAGTCGTACTCGATGGCATAGCCGGGCCGCGTGATGCGCGCGTTTTCCAGGCCTTTGATGCTGCGGACGAACTGTTCCTGGATATCGTACGGCAGCGAGGTGGAGATGCCGTTGGGATAGACCTCGCGCGTGCTCAAGCCTTCCGGCTCCAGAAAAATCTGGTGGCTGAGCTTGTCGGCAAAGCGATTCACCTTGTCTTCCACGCTTGGGCAATAGCGCGGGCCGGTGCCCTCGATCACGCCCGTGAACATCGGGCTGCGGTCGAAGCCGCTGCGGATGATGTCGTGCGTCTGCTCGTTGGTGTGGGTGATGAAGCAGCTGATCTGACGCGGGTGGTCCGCTGCGCTGCCCATGAAGGAGAACACGGGGATGGGCGTATCGCCCGGCTGCTCGGCGCACAGGCTCCAATCGATGGTGCGGCCATCGAGACGCGGCGGTGTGCCGGTTTTGAGCCGGCCGGTGCGCGGCATCAGCTCGCGCAGGCGCGTGGCCAAGGGCAGCGAGGGCGAATCCCCTGCTCGTCCGCCCGGATGGTTCTCCATGCCCACATGAATACGCCCACCCAGAAAAGTGCCGGTGGTGAGCACCACGGCGCGCGCCATGAAACGCAGGCCGATCTTGGTGACCACGCCTGCGACGTGCGTGCCTTCAACGATGAGATCGGTCGCTTCCTGCTGGAAGAGGGTGAGATTCGGCGTGTTCTCCAGCACCTCGCGCACATAGGCCTTGTAAAGCGCGCGATCGGCCTGCGCACGGGTGGCGCGCACCGCCGGGCCCTTGCTGCCATTGAGCGTGCGCCACTGAATGCCGGCGTGATCGGCTGCCGTGGCCATGAGGCCGCCGAGCGCGTCGATCTCGCGTACGAGATGCCCCTTGCCGATGCCGCCGATGGCCGGGTTGCAGCTCATCTGGCCGAGGGTTTCGATGTTCTGCGTCAGCAGCAGGGTGGCGGCCCCGGCACGCGCGGACGCGAGTGCGGCCTCGGTGCCGGCGTGGCCGCCGCCAATCACGATCACCGCATAGTCATGATTTACCACCATGCTGCTCGCCCAAGCCCTGTATTTGGCTGCATTTTAGGCGATTCGCTAGGGTCCACAGCGCTCAAGCAACTGCAACGAGAAGCCCGCAGCCCGCATCGACATTGGCCGCAGCGGTCGCTTTGGTGCGCAACGGTGCAGGGGCCGCGCGGATGCCGGGCCGCTACGCAAGCGCCTGTGGGGGCGGTAGCGAACTCAGAACGGGATCTTGCCGGTGAGCGTCTGCCACCACATTTTCCAGTCACCGAGGTAGCTGTAGCCGGGGTATTTGAAGGTGGCGGGCTTGTTGTGTTCGTAGAAGAAATGCCCCACCCAGGCAAAGCCGTAGCCCTGCACGAAGGCCGCGGCAATCAACCACCACTGTTGCGTGAGCAGCGCCGCCAGCAGCAACAGAATGGCGATGCTGGAGCCAATGAAGTGCAGGCGCCGGCAGACGATGTTGCGGTGCTCGCTGAGGTAGTACGGATAGAAGTCGGCAAAGCGGGTGTAGCGCGTTGCAGGCGCGGGGGCGGTGGACATGGCGGGCTTAACGGGTGGTGGGCGCTTGTGCCAAAGTCTGGTGCAGAGAACGCGGCGCGCACAGCGGTTAAACCAACTCCATCCGTTTTTTGCAGGCGGTCCGGTCATGAAAATCGCCATCCTGTCGCGCAACCCGCAGCTGTATTCCACCAAGCGTCTGGTCAATGCGGCGCGGCGGCGCGGGCATTCGGTGTCGATCATCGACCCCTTGCGCTGCTACATGAACATCACGCCCACCGCGCCGGAGATTCACTACCGCGGCAAACCGCTGACGGGCATCGAGGCGGTGATTCCGCGCATTGGCACCTCGGTGACGTATTACGGCCTGGCGGTGCTCCGGCAGCTGGAAGCCATGGGCGTGAAGGCGCTGAATTCCTCCGATGCCGTGGCCCGCTCGCGCGACAAGCTGCTGGCCTTGCAGCTGTTGGCCAACAAGGGCATCGGCATGCCCATCACCGGCTTTGCACACTCGCCGGATGACACCGAAGATCTCATTGGCCTCGTGGGCGGCGCGCCGCTGGTAGTGAAGCTCACCGAAGGCACCCAGGGCGTGGGTGTGGTGCTGTGCGAAACCCAGAGTGCGGCCACTTCGGTGATCGAGGCGTTTCGGGGCTTAGATGCCTACTTTCTGGTGCAGCAGTTCGTGAAGGAGGCGGGCGGCAGCGATATCCGCTGCTTCGTGGTGGGCGGGCAGGTGGTGGCGGCCATGCAGCGGCAGGCCGCACCCGGCGAGTTCCGCAGCAACCTGCATCGCGGCGGGCACGCCACCAATATCCAGATCACCCGGCTGGAGCGCTCCACCGCCATCCGCGCTGCGCGCTTGCTGGGCCTGAACGTGGCGGGCGTGGATCTGTTGCGCACGGCGAAGGGGCCGATGGTGCTGGAGGTGAACTCCTCACCGGGCCTTGAAGGCATTGAGCGCACCACGGGCGAGAACATTGCCGCCGCCATCATCGAGTTTCTGGAAGATGACGTGGCGCGGCGCAAGAGGAAGAAATGAGCGAGTCGAACGAGAGTGAGCACCAGCCGCTGGTGATTGGCGGCATTGAAATTGCCCCCGGCACCCGGCAAACCGTGAACCTGCCGGTGGCCGACCTCACCATTGGCACGCCGGTGCATCTGCCGGTGATCGTGCACCGCGGCGCGAGGCCAGGGCCGGTGATGTTTTTGAGTGCGGCCATGCACGGCGATGAGATCAACAGCGTGGAGATCGTGCGTCGGGTGCTGAAGCTGCCGGCGCTCAGCGAACTCGCAGGCACCTTGCTGGCCGTGCCGGTGGTCAATGTGCTGGCCTTTCTGCACCAGTCGCGGTATCTGCCCGACCGCCGTGATCTCAACCGCAGCTTCCCCGGCAGCGACTCCGGTTCGCTCGCGGCGCGGTTGGCGCATCTGTTCCTGCGCGAGGTGGTGGGCAAGGCCGACTTCGGCATCGACCTGCACACGGGGGCCATCCACCGCCCCAACCTGCCGCAGATTCGCGCTGATCTTTCCAACGCCGACAACAAGCGTCTGGCCAAGGCCTTTGGCGCGCCGCTGTTTCTCGATTCCAAACCCTCCGAGGGCACGCTGCGCGCCTACACCACCGCCAAGGGTATTCCCGCGATTCTCTACGAGGCCTGCGAGGCACTGCGCTTCGACGAAACCGCCATCCGCATCGGCGTGCAGGGTGTGGCCAACGTGATGATGGAGCTGGAGATGCTGCCCAAGGCGGCCGATGCGCCGACGAGCGCCGTGGCTCCCATCTACGCGAAGTCAGAAGGCTGGGCGAGAGCGCCGGTGAGCGGCATCCTGCGCTCGCAGGTGGCGCTGGGCGATGCGGTGAAGAAGGGCCAGACGCTGGGGGTGATCGGCGACCCCTTCGACGAGCGCGAGGTGCCGGTGATTGCCCCCTTCGGCGGCATCATCATCGGCCGCGTGATGCTGCCGCTCATCTACGAGGGCGAGGCGGCCTTCCACATCGCGCGGGTGGAAACACCCGACGCGGTGGAGAAGCAGGTGGATCAGATCGAGGCCGAGAGTGCGGAGTGGGATGTGCACGCAGAGCCGCGCATCGTCTAGCGCGGCTTGTGGCGACTACTAGGGTGTGTTGACATTCATTTCATCGCTGCGTTGCTGCTCAAAATCCCGTCAGGCAAGGCGCGATTCGACGCCACGGCTGGAGCCTTGGCTAGATGAGCAACGCAGCATGACGGGATTTTGAGCAGCAACCCTTCGGGGCGGGACTGTTTTTGGGCATTGCAGCGTCACGCAGTTTGCCGATGGAACAACCATCGGCTGCACTCCGTTCCTTGCACTGCCCAAAAACAGCCTTCCGCCGCAGCGATGAAA
>CAMTXV010000016.1:0-12118 GCA_947085665.1 uncultured Sinobacteraceae bacterium
GCCGACGATACGCGCCGACTTCTTGAAGGGCTTGTTGTAGTCGTTGTTCTGCTCCTTCATGCCCCACAGGATTCTGCGATGCACCGGCTTCAGGCCATCGCGCGCATCGGGTAGCGCGCGGCCCACGATCACGCTCATCGCATAGTCGAGATAGCTCCGGCGCATCTCGTCTTCGAGATTGATGTGGAGGACTTCTTTGGCAAAATCGGACATGGTCTGGCGCTTTCCGCTATTCGCGGCGCGTTTTGCAAGTTATGTGGGCGGTGGCGGCCGGCTTTGGGGGGGTTTCTTTGAGGCCGCATCGTGCGCGCGATGTTACCACGGCAGGGGGGCCATAAGCCCCTTTTTGCCGGCTTGCGCCGCTCTGGAGCGGGCCAGGGCCAGCGGCCGATCAACAGGGCAAAAAGCGGTTTTGCGCCCTTCAGCGCGCCTTGGCGCGTAACTGCCGCTGTTCCAGCAAGGTGAGGGCCACCCGGTTGCGCAGGTATACCGGCTGCAAGGAGTCAGCGGAAGAGACTCCCCCGCGCTCGAAAATGGTCACCGCCAGCGGCAGGGCATGGGCTGCCACCGGCAGCCCCTCACCGTTCACCCGCACCAAGGGCTGCGGCACTGAGGCAGCCAGCTCTGCGGCATAGGTGCCCCAGCCCGTGCCAATCGCCTGCCAGCAGGTCGGGCCACTGGGAACCACCACGGCAGAGGGCGCGCAGACACTCGCCTCGCCCAGTGCGCTGGCGAAGCCCTCTGGTCCACGCTCGAAGGCCTGGAAGTAAACCTCGCCCATGCGGGCGTCAATGGCCACCAGCACCGGGGCGCTGGCGGAGCCTTCCAGCGCCGCCTGCGCCAGCAGTTGCAGCGAACTCACCCCCAGCAGCGGCAGCTCATGGGCCAGCGCCACGCCCTTGGCAAACGACACCCCGATGCGCACACCGGCAAAGCTGCCGGGGCCAACACCACAAACCAGACCATTCAGCTGCGAATAGCGCAGCCCCGCCTCCGCCAGTACCGACTCCACGAGAGGGATCAAGCGCTGGGTGTGGTCGCGACCCACCACCTCA
Organism: uncultured Sinobacteraceae bacterium; assembly: GCA_947085665.1. Classification (GTDB taxonomy): domain Bacteria; phylum Pseudomonadota; class Gammaproteobacteria; order Nevskiales; family Nevskiaceae; genus Stagnimonas. The sequence continues at coordinate 1,056 of CAMTXV010000016.1, forward strand.
GAGCGCCCCCGCACAACACCATCCACCCACACCGCGGCAGAGCAGGCTTCAGTGGCGGTGTCGAGGGCAAGCAGATTCATGGTGATGAGTTCAAGAAAAAAGGAAACGCGCTGTAAGAAAACTGCCAAAACCCTGCAACGTCAGCGACGCAGGCTGTTGAGCACCAAGGAAACATGCAACGAGCGATGCAGACCACCGCCTCCCTGCCCACCCTCAGCGCCAGCACCAGCACCAAGCCAGAAGTCGCTGCACCGGTTTGGTTGCTGCTGGGTAGCAAGCAGGGGGACAACTCACAGATTCTCGCACTCGCGGAAGCACTCGGCCTGCCCTATCGACGGATCCAGCTGCGATTCAACCCCCTGCGACTGCTGCTACCGGCCCTACTCGGGCGCAGTCTCTGGAGCGTGCGCAACCGGCAGGATCTGCAGGGTGCGGGGCCTCAGCTGGTGATTTCCTCCGGACTGCGCAGCGTGGCTGCCGCGCGCTGGGTGCAGCAGCAACAACAGTGTCGCGGAGAGCCCTGCCAGCTCGTGCATCTGGGTCGCCCCTGGGGGCCGCCCGCCTGGTTCGATCTGATCGTCACCACCCCGCAATACGCGTTGTCTGCGCGGGGCAACGTGCTGCACAACCTGCTGCCCGTGCTGGCCGATACCCGCCCCCAGCCGGCACTGGGTCCGGCGCTTCAAGAACAGCTTGCCCAGTTGCCAAGACCGTGGACGGTCGTGCTGCTTGGTGGCCATAGCCGCCCGCTGCGCTTCACCCCGCAAGCCGCTCGGGAGCTGGCTGAAATGCTCAATACGCGCAGCGGCAGCGCGCTGGTGCTTGGTTCGCCACGCACGCCTGCCGATTGCTTAACCGCCCTGGCGTCGAAGCTCACCGTGCCGCATCGGGTGATTGGTTTCGGCGCCCACCCGGAAGGCAACCCCTACCCGGCGTTGCGAGAAGCTGCCGATGATTTTGTGGTGACCAGCGACAGCGTGCAGATGGCAGCCGAGCTACTGGTGTGCGGCAAACCGCTGCAAGTTTTTGCCCTGCCGGAGCGCCCAGACCTGCTGGTACGGTTGACGCGCGCCTGGCGCGATCTGGCTGCGCGCTGGTCGATGCTGCGACCTGCCTTCGACTGGATGCGCCACCGCGGCCTGCTCTCTTCGCTACGCGACGTGGGGCTTTTTCACCAGCAGCTCGAATCCGCCGGCGTCTACCGAGATCCAGGCCTGGCACAGCAGCTGCGCTCGGCTGAAAAAGCCGTCACCGTGCACCGCATCCAACAGCTGCTGCGCAACGCGTCGGCTACCCAGAAACCTGCGACAGCTGAGCCTGCGCGGCGTCCATCACTTCAGCCACCGTGATGCGATCCAGGTGCTCGCGGCAATGCGGGCACAGACCGTAGCGCGTACCGCAGGCCTCGGTGGCGCCCCCCGTGAGCTGGGTATGGAACGGATACCCCGTGATCAAGGGCGAGGTAAACCCGCCGTAGACCACCACAGCACGTGTACCTACCGCCGCCGCCGCATGGTGCAGTCCGCCCTCGGGGCCGATGTAGAGCCGTGCGGCTTTCAGGTACGCCATCGACTCACGGAACGAGCGCGGGCGAATCTGCTCCACGCCCTCCAGTGCGGGGCTGTCGGGCGCGCTGATCTGATACACCGCGATGTGATGCGAAAGCCGCCGCGCCACCTCGGCGAAACGCTCCACCGGCCATTGCTTGCTGGGCGGGGCACCGGCCTTGATATAAGGCTCCAGCGCCACAAAGGGCTTCGTTGCCCACTGAGCGCTCAACGCGAGCTCCTCGGGCTTGAGCACGATGGGCGCCGGTGTGGGGCGATAGGCGAGATTGAACAGATAGCGCCCCAGCAGACGCGTCGGGCCAAAGCCCACATGCTTCAAGTGCCAGCGCCAGCCGAGTGCGGCCCGCATGGCGGCGTAGTCGATATAGGGGCGGTGATGCGGATACGAATACACCCACTGCAGCGGCTCGCCTTTGGCGAGGTCGGCTGCCGTGGCGAGAAAATCCAGTCCCCAGGATAAATCTGGCTGGCTTTCATCAAGCTTCGCGCCGTCGCCAATGGCGACACGCCGCTTCAGAGGGTCTGCCTTGTGCAAGGCCCAGGCATCGCCCAGGGCCATCAATCGATCACCGTAGCTCATGCGCTGATTGTCCCGACGCCGCGTTACGGGGCTATGGCACGCAGCCAGGTTTCCACTTCGGGCAGCGTCGCCAGCACCGGCATGGGCGGCAGGCTGGCCAGCACCTTCTTGCCATAGCTCTTCGACTTCAGCCGCGGGTCGCAGAGCATCAGCAGGCCACGGTCGGTTTCGTCGCGAATCAGCCGGCCCACGCCCTGCCGCAGCGTGACGATGGCGCGCGGCAGCTGGTCGTCGTTGAAGGGATTGCCGCCGGCCTGCTTGATGGCATCGAGCTTGGCATCGAGCACCGGGTCGCCGGGGGCGGCGAAGGGCAGCTTGTCGATGATCACCAGGCGCAGGGCGGAGCCCTTCACATCCACGCCTTCCCAGAAACTCGCGGTGGCCACCAGCACGGCGTTGCCGGCTTCCACGAAGCGGCGCAGCAGCTCGGCCTTGGGCAGATCGTTCTGCGCCAGCACCATCAGGCCCGGCAGCATCTGCCGCAACAGGCCCGCGTAGGTTTGCAGCGCGCGGTGGCTGGTGCACAGCACAAAGGCGCCACCGCCGCTCGCCGCAATCACCGGCTGCATGGCGCGCGCCACGGCACCGCTGTAGGCAGGGTCATTGGGTTCGGGCAGGTTCGGCGGCAGCCAGAGCCGCGCCTGTGCGCCGTAGTCGAAGGGCGAGTCGAGCTTGAGTTCGGGTGTGCCACTGAGCCCGAGCGGACCGGAGAAATGCTGGAAGTCCTTGCCGGCAGCCAGCGTCGCACTGGTGAACACCCAGGCGCCGGCATGGGCCGCGCGCATGGCGGCAAAGGGCTTGGCCACTTCCAGCGGCGTGGCATTGAGCGCACCGCCACGGCCGATGGGCTCGACCCAGCGCACCTGCGCATCGCGCACGTCGCCGTCCGACACCACGCTCCAGCGCTCCTGCAGTTTCATCGCGCGCTCCAGCGCATTGCCAAACTCGGCACTGCGCTCTTCCAGCGGCTTCAGGCACTGCACCACGGTATCGATGCACTCGCCCAGGCCCCAGAGCTCTTCATTCACCCCCAGCCGCCCAACGAACTCGCTGAGCCGCTCGCGCTGCCCGCCCATGCCGAATTGCGATTCGAGCCGGGTGGTGGTCTCCACCAATTCGGTGAGTGCGAGCGTGAGATCTGGCGTGTCGTTCCACTTGTCCACTTCGCCCGCAATGTCGCGCGCGAGTGCCTGCAGCTGCTGGGTGGAGACCCGTTGTCCAAAGTGGCGCAAGGCCATCTCCGGCAGCTGGTGCGCTTCGTCGATCACCACCGCCTCGGCACCCGGCAGCACGCTGAAGCCCTCCTGGCGGATCAGGTGATCGGCAAACAGCAGGGCGTGGTTCACCACCACGAGATCCGCCGCAGCCGCCGCGCGGCGTGCACGCACCACGAAGCAATCGGCAAAGTCCGGGCACTTGCTACCCAGGCAGTTGTCCGCCGTGGAGCTGATGCGCGCGGCGAAGGCCTCGTCTGGCGCATCACCCGGCAGCTCGCTCAACTCACCGTTGGGCGTGGCGAGGCTCCAGCGCTCGATCTCGGCCAGCCGCGCCCAGGCCTGGCGGGCGCGCACATCCTGCTGCGCCTTGCGCATGCGGTGCAGGCAGAGGTAATTCGCGCGCCCCTTGAGCAGGCTCACGCGCAGCTTCGCGCCCAGCGCTTCGCTCAAGCGCGGCAGATCGCGCCCGAACAGCTGGTCCTGCAGGTTTTTGGTGCCGGTGGAAATCACCACCCGCTTGCCGGCGCGTAATGCGGGGGCGAGATACGCGAAGGTCTTGCCGGTGCCGGTGCCAGCTTCGACGATGAGATTTTCGCCGCTCTCGAAGGCTTCGGCCACGGCCAGCGCCATCTGCTGCTGTGCGGCACGCGGCACGAAGCCGGGAATGTTCTGCGCCAGTCGTCCGCCGTCGGCGAACAGCTCCGCGATGGACTCTGGCGGCATCAGGGACCGATGAACTGTTGCAGGTCTTCGCGCTTGCGCAGCGCGGCTTCAGCGCCGGCCTTGTCGCCGCGCAGCTTCTTGGCCTCGGCAATCAACCGCCAGTTCTCGAGATCGAGATACGGGTTGCGCCGCCCGAGTGACATTGATTTTCTAGCCTCGGACTCCGCCTGCTCAGCCTGCTGGGTAACGATGTGCAGGGCGCTGAGCGCCTGCCAGACCCAGGGATTGCGCGGCTCGATGCGTAGTGCGCGTTCGAGCGAAGCGCCGGCCTGGTCGGTGCGGCCCTGCGCCAGCGCTGCGCGTGCGGCCTTCACCAGGGAGATGACGGGTGCGGCCGAGCCACTGCTTTCAATATTGCGCGGCAGGCTGGGCGAAAGCGGTGGGCGCGGGTCGGGCAAGGGCGTGGGCTCGCCGGTGGGCGGCTCGGCCACGATCGCCCCGCCCGGCTGGATGACCCCGCCCGTAGGACTGCTAGAGCCAGCCGGCGCGGGCAGGATGACTCCTGTCGGGGTCTGCGGCGCCGGCGCACGCACCAGGCAGGCCGGCAGCGCCAGGCAAAGCAGCAGTGCAGCGAGGTTCAGCGGTTTTGCGGCCAGACTCATTGAAAAATCTCCTGCAGCCACTCGGCGGGTCGGTCAAAAAAACCGCCGGCACAGGGCGCTCTGTCGGTGGGCACATAGCCTGCGATATACGGCAGCGGCAGCGCGCCTTCACAGGTTTCATTGGCAGCCAGGCCGCTGGCGGGGTCGATGAGTACCTCTTCCACGTCGGCCGGCGGCGTGGCATCCAGTCCACGGGCGTTGAGATCGCGCATCAGCTTGCTCCAGATCGGCAGCGCACCTGTCGAGCCCGTGAGCCCGGTGGGCTTGTAGTCGTCGCGCCCCACCCAGATCACCGCCACATGGTCAGCCGAGTAACCGGCAAACCAGGTGTCGCGCAGGTCGTCTGTGGTACCGGTTTTGCCCGCCAGCAGGGTGCTGGGCGGAATCACGCTGTACGCCGAGCGGGCGGTGCCGAGCTGCAACACCTTGGTGAGTGACCAAGTGGTGAGATACACCGGACCTTCGGGCAGGGTCTGCTTCACCTTGAAGGGGTAGCGATTGAGCGGCTTGCCGTCACGGGTCAGCACCTCGCGGATGGCCGACAGCGGGGTTTGGTAGCCCGAGACCGCCAGGGTGTTGTAGACCTGTGCGACATCCACCGGCGCCATATCGACGGCGCCGAGAAAAATCGACGGCAGCGCCGGCGTGCCGAAGAAACCGGCACCGGCAAAGGCCTGCTGTACTTTCTTCACGCCCAGGTCGAGCCCCAGCCTCACGGTGGGCAGGTTGTAGGACTGCGCCAGCGCCACATATAGCGGCATGCTGCCGTGCAGCTTCTTGTCGTAGTTGGAAGGACTCCAGGACTTGCTGCCCGGCATCTTCACCGTAATGGGCTCATCCACCAGCAGCGTATTCACGCTGTAGCGCTCGGGCTCCATGAGAGCGGCCAGATACACGAAGGGCTTGGCCAGCGAGCCGATCTGCCGCTTGGAGTCGAGCGCGCGATTGAAACCGGCAAAGCGGATGTCGCGACCGCCCACCACGGCCTGCACTTCGCCACCCTCCACACTGGTCACCACGCCAGCGCCTTCGAGCGTGCCGGCCGGCATCTTGCGGGCTTTCTCCAGCGCGGGCAGGTCATCGACAAGGCGCTGCTCCAGCGCCTCCTGCACCCGTGGGCTCAGCGTGGTGAAAATGCGCAGGCCTTCGCTGGTGAGCGCTTCATCCGGATACTGGTCTTTCAGCTGGCGCGTCACCAGCTGCACGAAGGCCGGGTAGCGTTCCACGCCGCCACGGCCAGTGCCCGAGAGACCCAGCGGCTGCACCTTGGCGGCTTCGAACTCCTCAGGGCGGATCAGCCCCTCGTCGGCCCAGATGCGCAGCACCAGGTCGCGACGCTCGCGCACCCGCTCGGGGCGGCGACGCGGGTCAAACTGGCTCGGACCCTTGACGATGCCCACCAGCATGGCCAGCTCCTGCACCTTGAGTTCGCTGGGCGGCTTGTTGAAGTAGAAGGAACTGGCCAGGCCAAAGCCGTGCACGGCGCGCGAGCCGTCCTGCCCCATGTAGATCTCGTTGAGGTAGGCCTCGAGAATTTCGTCCTTGCTGTAATGCGTCTCCAGCAGGATGGCCATGAGAATTTCCTTGAACTTGCGCTTGAAGGTGCGCTCGCTTGATAGGAAGAAATTCTTCACCAGCTGCTGTGTGATGGTGGAAGCTCCCTGGCGCACGCGGCCGGTGGAAAGATTCTCGAACATCGCCCGCGCAATGCCGCGCACGCTGATACCGGCGTGGTTGTAGAAGTTCTTATCTTCCACGGCTTGCAAGCCCCGCACCAGCAGCTCGGGCGCATCGGCAAGCTTCAGCAAGACGCGGTCTTCACCGCCGCGACTCGGATAAATGCTGCCGATCAGCATGGGATCGAGCCGCGTCAGGTCGAGATCCTTGCCGGTGTTGAGATCGCTGATGGCCTCGATGCCCTGCGCTCCCCCGCGCACCAGCATGCGCGTGGCCGGCTGGGGGCCATCCCAGAACGAGAAGGCGCGGGTTGCGATATCCAGTGCGCCAGCGCGTGCCACAAAGCTGCCGGGGCCTTCGAGTGCCGCCACCTGCCGGTAGCCCAGTCGACCGAGTTCGTGCTGCAACTCCTTCAGCGGCAGGTTGATGCCCGGGTAGAGCTCCTGCGGCGAGGCAAACACCTGGGCGGGCAAAGTCCAGCGCACGCTGGAGAAGCGGTTGCGGATTTCCTTGTCGAGCAGGGCCACCTGCACGGCAGCCCACACCAGCAGCACGCTCAGCGTGAGGGCAAGGGTAATGAGTCCGTAACGGAGTAGAGATCGACGATCGAAGGACAGCGCCATGCGGCTATGAGGCGGGTGCTGGCACCCGGGTTTTGGACTGACCGCAGTCTAAAGCAGTCACCGACTGCCGACACCCCACAAAAAAGCCCGGTGCGGGACCGGGCTCTTGTGCTGCGCAGGCGGGTTTAGCTTTCCTTGCGCACTTCGGCTTCCATCTCGGCGAGCGAGATGTGGCGGACATCCTTGCCCTTCACGAAGTAGATGACGTATTCCGCGATGTTGCGCGCGTGGTCACCAATGCGCTCCAGCGCGCGCACACTCCAGACGATGTCGAGCACGCGGCGGATGGTGCGCGGGTCTTCCATCATGAAGGTGATGCACTGGCGCAGCAGGGCTTCGTACTCACGGTCGATGTTGACGTCTTCCTGCGCCACGGCGAGTGCCGATTCGGCGTCCATGCGTGCGAAGGCATCGAGCGAATCGCGCACCAGCTGCGATACATGGCGCGCCATGTGGTGAATCTCCGGCAAGGGGCCGGTGGTCTTGTGATCGTGGTCGGTGGCGAGGTCGAGCGCCATGCGGGCGATCTTCTCGGCCTCGTCGCCCATGCGCTCGAGATCAGTGATGGTCTTGATCACCGCATACACGAGCCGCAGGTCAGAAGCCGTGGGTTGGCGGCGCGCCAGAATGCGGCTGCATTCGTCATCAATGGAGACTTCCATGATGTTGACCTTCTCGTCGCCCTTGATCACCTCGGCGGCCAGCTCGGCATCGGCCTCCTTGATGGCGCGGGCAGCGTCGGCGATCTGCTGTTCCACCAACCCGCCCATGGCGAGCACGCGCTGGCGCACATCCTCCAGCTCGGCGTTGAAGGCACTGGAGATGTGGCTTTTGTAGGTGGGTGTGCTCATTGGTCGCTGTGCTCGTGAGGCGTGAGGGGTGAGGTTTGATTCGTCGAAAGAGCGGCAAGGAAAGTGCAGTAGCACCTCACCTCTTCCGCCTCACTGTGATTAGCCGTACTTGCCGGTGATGTAGTCCTCGGTCTGCTTCTTCTCAGGCCGGGTGAAGAGTTTGTCGGTGTTACCGAACTCGATGAGATCGCCCACATACATGAAGGCCGTGTAATCGCTCACGCGCGCGGCCTGCTGCATGTTGTGGGTGACGATGACGATGGTGAATTCCTTCTTCAGCTCGTTGATGAGCTCTTCGACCTTCAGGGTCGAAATCGGGTCCAGCGCCGAGCAGGGTTCGTCCATCAGCAGCACCTGCGGCTTGATGGCCACGGCGCGTGCAATCACCAGACGCTGCTGCTGACCACCTGAAAGACCCAGCGCGGAGTCATCCAGACGATCCTTCACTTCTTCCCAGAGTGCCGCACCCTTCAGCGCCCACTCCACCGTTTCGTCGAGCTGGCTCTTCTTGTTGATGCCGGCAAGCCGCATGCCATAGGCCACGTTCTCGTAGATCGACTTCGGGAACGGGTTGGGCTTCTGGAACACCATGCCGACGTTGCGGCGCAGGGCCGAGATGTCGACATCCTTGTCATAGATATTCTTGCCTTCGAGATTGAGCTGGCCTTCAACGCGGCAGCCGTCCACCAGATCGTTCATGCGGTTGAAGCAGCGCAGCAGCGTGGACTTGCCGCAGCCCGAGGGGCCGATGAATGCCGTCGCCTTCTTCTTGGCGATGTTCATCGTCACCTTCCGCAGCGCCTGCTTCTGGCCGTAGTAGAGGTCGAGATCACGCACCGTGATGGCGTGAGTCTCGTCTTCGATGCGCGAAGGGGCGCGAGAAGCGTTGAGGGCGTCGATATCCATTGCGCGTACCGAGGTTGTAGGTTGAACGTTGGTCATAGGTTAGCCTTCAAGCGCCTTGTATTTCTCGCGCAGGCGATTGCGGATGCGGATCGCCGAAACGTTGAGCAGGATGATCACCAGCACCAGCAGGAACGAGGTGGCATACACCAGCGGACGCGCCGCCTCGACATTGGGCGACTGGAAGCCCACGTCGTAGATGTGAAAGCCCAGGTGCATGAACTTGCGCTCGAGGTGCACGAAGGGGAAATTGCCATCGAGCGGCAGGCTGGGCGCGAGCTTGACCACACCCACCAGCATGAGCGGTGCAACCTCACCCGCGGCGCGGGCGATGGCGAGAATGAGGCCGGTCATCATGGCGGGGCTGGCCATGGGCAGAACGATCTTCCACAGCGTTTCAGCCTTGGTGGCCCCCAGCGACAGCGAAGCCTCGCGAATGCTGCGCGGAATGCGCGCCAGACCTTCTTCGGTAGCCACGATGACCACCGGCAGGGTGAGGATGGCCAGCGTCAGCGAGGCCCAGAGAATGCCGGGCGTGCCGAAGGTGGGGGAAGGCAGAGATTCCGGGTAGAACAGCCGGTCCAGATTGCCGCCGAGGAAGTAGACGAAGAAGCCCAGGCCGAACATGCCGTAAACGATGGACGGCACGCCGGCCAGGTTGTTCACGGCAATGCGGATGATCTGTGTCACCGGGCCCTGCTTGGCGTACTCGCGCAGATAGAGTGCGGCGAGAATGCCGAAGGGCGTGACGAACACGCTCATCAGCAGCACCATCATCACGGTGCCGAAAATGGCCGGGAAGATGCCGCCCTCGGTGTTCGCTTCGCGCGGGTCAGCCGACACGAACTCCCAGAGCTTGGCGAAATAGAGGCCAATCTTGGCGGTGAGCGACATCTCATTGGGGCGATAGGCGCGGATGATTTCCGAGAGCTCCAGCTCCTTCTCCTGACCGTCCACAGACTTGAGCACCAGCATGTCGCGACGCATGTCGGTTTTGACTGCCTGCAGCTCCAGCCTCACCTTCTCGTAGCGGGCATCGAGAGCCGCCTTGCGCTCGGCAAGCTTCTGGTAGTCAGCCGGCGAGGTCTGTTCGGTTTTACCCGCCAGTGCGAGGCGACGGCCTTCGAGACGCACCTGCTCCAGCTCGAAGTTGATGGTGCCGATCTCGCCATCCTCGATGGCGTGCAGCTTCTCGCGCAGATCGTTGGCACGCTCCTGCAGCGGCAGGTAGGCCTGCCAGGCATCAGCCCCGGTGGCGACGACCTTGCCCTCCTGACGCACTTCGGTGATGAAGCCGTGGAAGTTGCCCCACTCGGTCCGCTCCAGCACCACGGCATCCAGCGGATTGCTGCGGCTGCTCAGCCACTCATCCAGCACGTAGCGGAAGTCCGCACCGTAGAGATCGCGGTTGCCGACCTTGATCAGCGTGCGGGTGTGAAAGGGCTGATCGTCGGAGAGATCCAGACCGGCGGATTTCAAGCGCGCGGTGCTGACCTCTTCGCTACTCATCACCTCCACCAGAATGGGCAGCGCCGGGTCGCCGGGCTCGGCGTAGTTGGCCTGCATCAGGTCGGCCGGCCAGAAGTGCGGCAGGCCACGCGCCGCCGTCAGGCCCACCAGCGCGACGGTGATGATGAAAGACACCGAGATGGCCGCAGCGGTCAGCCAGACATACGGCTGGCCCGACTTCACATAGGCGCTGACCGTCTGGGTGTTCTTGGCGGTGAGGTCGAGGACTTTGGTCTCGCTCATGGTTGTGCTCGTTCTGGGGCCGTCGTTGAGGGGCGCATTAAATGCTTTCGTACTTCTTGCGCAGGCGGGCACGCACCACTTCGGCCAGCGTGTTGAAGAAGAACGTGAAGATGAAGAGCACGAGGCCGGCGAGGAACAGCAGTCGGAAGTGCGTGGAGCCCACTTCCGATTCCGGCATTTCCACCGCCACGTTGGCCGAGAGGGTGCGCATGCCACTGAACAGCGAGGCATCGGTGACCGGCGTATTGCCGGTGGCCATCAGCACGATCATGGTTTCGCCGACGGCACGGCCCAGACCAATCATGATGGCCGAGAAGATGCCGGGGCTGGCGGTGGGCAGTACTACGCCCATCAGCGTCTGCCAGGGGCTGGCACCGAGCGCGAGCGAACCCAGGGAAAGCTGCTTGGGCACCGAGAAGATGGCGTCTTCGGCAATCGAGAAGATGGTGGGAATCACCGCAATACCCATGGCGATGCCCACGACGAGCGCATTGCGCTGGTCGTACTTGATGCCCAGCTCGGCATCCATCCAGGCCTGCATGTTGCCGCCGAAGGTCTCGCCAAGGA
>CAMTXV010000017.1:0-8950 GCA_947085665.1 uncultured Sinobacteraceae bacterium
ATGCGCTTTCTGGTGACGGTGCGCGACCGCGTGCACCTGGCCCAGGTGCTGAAGCGCGTGCGCCGGCTCTCGGTGGTGGACAAGGTCAGTCGCAGCTGATCGTTCGAGAAATTGAAGCCCACAAAAAAAGCGGCCCGAAGGCCGCTTTTTTTTGTGCGTGAAGCTTCAGGCCTTTGAGTTGCCCTGGCGACGACGACGCCAGGCCATACCCGCCAGCGGCAGCAGGGCGAACAAGCCCATCGCGCCGCCGCCGCCGAAGCGGCCGTTGTCGGCCACGCCGGTCACCGGGGGCACCACTGGCGGCACCGGGTTGCCACCGCCGCCGCCCGTGCCACCGCCCGTGCCGCCACCGGCATCAGCAGGCGCCGTGGCGCTGCAGTAGAACACCTGCGTGTCGTCCACAAACCAGCCCAGGTTGCCGCCGCAGCCGTCCTGGCCGAACTCCCAGCGGAACTTGATCTTCTGGCCGCTGGTAGCGCCGAGTGCGGCGAGATCCACCACGGTCTTGCCCCAGCTGCCCGTGGCCTCGCCTTGGTCTGAACCCGTCCATGCCACTTCATCACCGGCGATGGGATTGGTGTTGTTGCCCGTGAGCCCGGCCGGATCAACCGGAATAGCCGGTGCCGGTTCGAACTCACCGCTGTGGCCGTTGTGCTTGAAGGCAGCCGCCGGCACCACGGCGAACTCAGCGCCATCGATGCTGTACTTCAGGTTGCCGCCATCAAACCCGGCTTCGGACTGCATGAAGTGGGCGAACGACAGGTAGCTGGCCTGCTCGGGCACAGTGATTTCCGGGCTATCGAGCGCGGTGGACGACGAGGCATCGCCTCCGGCAGCGCAGGTACCGAAGCCGTTGTTGTCGAACCAGGCCACCTTGCCGGTGTGCGGCGCGGGGGCATCGGTCACGCCCCATTCAAAGGGCTGCGGTGCCGTGTCGCCAGAGAGGTTCTGCACCTGTGTCCAGCCACTCGGAATCGCACCGCTCTCCCAGGTTTCGCGGAAGGTGGGGAACTCGAACAGGCCGGCGCCGCAGGTGGCCGGGGTGGTGGCTTCGGGTTCGAGCACCGCCACGTAGCCGCACTTCACCTTCGGGCTGCTGCGCAGTTCCACTGCGGCAATGGCGGCAGTCACTGCAGCGCAGTCGGCAGCGGTGATTTTCTCCTGCGCCGGCGAGCCCGTCACATCATTCAAGGTGACTCCCGTCAGATCGGCACAGGAGGCTTCCAGCGCATCGGCGTGCTGATTGAAGTTGCTGGTGGGCGTCTGGTACTGCGTCATCGCCTGGAAGTAGATGTGCGCGGCCTTGGTCATGCCGATGGCGGGAATGGTGACGTTGTTGAACGTCTTGCCATCCACCAGCATCGCGTAGGCATGGTTGGGCACGCCGGAGTTGACGTGCACACCGCCGTTATCACCCGTCTCGCAGAAGTAGTTCTCGGAGGTGATCACGCTGCCCGGCGAGGGCGAGGTGAAGGCATCCGGGTCCCACATGTCGCGCAGCAGGAGGCCAGCGGCCACTTCGGTGAGATCTTCACCCACGACCCAGCGGCTGCCACCGTTCTCGAAATACTCGCCCTCGGTGAGCGTGGCGCCCAGCGGGCCCTCGCGGCGGTTCACCAGGTCGTAGGTCTCGCCGAAGATGTCGGAATAGCCCTCGTTGAGCGCACCAGACTGGTACTGATAGACCAGCCCGTGGGTGAACTCGGTGTAGGCATGACCCCACTCATGGCTCACCACGTCGTCGGTGTCGAAGCCGGGGCAGTAGTTGGTGGAGTCGCCGTTCCAGTAGGCGTTGGGGCAGTTGCCGTTGACGAGATACACGCTCTTCTGCACCTGCCCGGCTTCGGGCGGGGTGAGGAAGTCATAGCCGCTCACCCCGAACAGGTTTTCGTACAGCGCGTGGGTGCCGCCCGCGTAGTAGTAGAGATTGTTGACGGCCGGCACCGGCTGCACCGCCACCAGCGGCGCGCGGGACGAGCTGGAGGCCTTGTCGTCGAGCTGCAGCGGCTCATCGGCCGGGGCCAGGGCATCACCTTCGACCAGCACCGGCGGCACCGTCTGCTCGGGCGTATAAATTTCGCGGTTGAGTGTGGTGTGAATCTCGTTGATGCGGTTGATGAGGTAGCCGGTGTTGGCATCCAGCACCAGGCGCTCGCGAATGGGCTGGGCCGAAGTGCCACCCTGCAACATCACCTCGTAGGCCAGGTGGTTCTTCTGGGTTTCAACGCCTTTGAGCAAGCCCGAGCGGTAGAACATCATGCGGCTGGACTGCACCGTGAGCGTTTGCTCCGGGTGCAGCTTGCGGCCGGCGGCGAAGGCACGCTCACGCAGTTCGGCCACGCTCTTGGCGGGGGTGAGCGAGAGGGCTTCCAGCCCATTGATGAACACCCCGTTCATGCCGGTGATGCCCTGCCCGTTCATGTGCACCACCAGTCGCGCACCAAACACCGGCAGGCCGCGCTCCACCTGGTTGAGGTGAACGTGCGTGTTGCCCGCGCGGTCGGGAGTGATGCGCGCCACCACCAGCTGGCGGGTGGCATCGGTTACCCCTGCAAGGGCGCCATAGCCAGCGAGAAAATTCTGCGCGCGCAGCAGCGGCGAGCTGCCGCCGCCATCGGCCACCAGCACGGCACCGGGCAGCGCGCGCACGGCGGCGTAGGCGTCAATGGCTTCCGTGCGGCTCACCAGACGACCGCCGCTGGCGGTGCCGAGCAATTGCAGGGCTTCGGTGGCCGAGGTGGCCACGCGGCTGGGCAGCGCTGTGGCAGAGAAGGCAGAGAGCGCGAGCGCAAAAGCGAGCGCAGCCTTTGCAGGCTGGAAACAGGTGTTCATGATGTGGTGAACCTCGTCGGTAGGAAGACTTGAAACTTGCGTGTTATCCAGCGACGTCCTGTCACATTGCGTTCAAGCTACAGCAATACCCCTGCCATCTCTCTGGTCATGGGGTCGTTTTTTTAAACTAGTTTTGCGCTGGCCCTGCGGCCAGGCCCACCCCGTTGATCCTCGAGCCCCGCACCATGTCGAACACCCCCCGCCAGATCATCCACACCGACGACGCCCCCGCCGCCATCGGCACCTATTCGCAGGCCGTCAAGGTCGGCAACACCGTCTACTGCTCGGGCCAGATTCCGCTCGACCCCAAGACCATGACGATGCTCAACGCCACCATCGAGGATGAAATTCACCAGGTCTTCCGCAACCTGGCGGCCGTGGCCAAGGCCAGTGGCGGCACGCTGGCGCATGCGGTGAAGCTGGGCGTGTTTCTGACTGATCTCGCCCACTTCGCCAAGGTCAACGAGATCATGGGCCAGTATTTTTCAGCGCCCTTTCCCGCCCGCGCCGCCATTGGCGTGGCCAGCCTGCCGCGCGGTGCGCGGGTTGAGGCCGACATGATTCTCGTCATCGACTAACGCCCCCCATGGCCGCAAAGCCAGCGGCAGCCGCGCTGCGCCCCGCAGGTGCGCGTCTCGACTCGCCCACACAGTTTCTGAAAGGCGCCGGCCCCTACCTGGCTGGCGTGCTGAAGGGCCTTGGCATCGAGACGGTGCAGGACCTCCTCTTCCACCTGCCGCTGCGCTTTGAGGACCGCCGCCAGGCCACCCCCATTGCCCAGCTCAAGGCCGGTGAAGAGGCGCTGGTGATTGGCCGGGTGGTGGCCTCCGATGTGCGCTTCGGCCGCCGTCGCACCCTGCGCGTGGCCATCGATGACGACAGCGATGGCCTGACGCTGCGGTTCTTCCACTTCAACGAGGCCCAACGCGCGGCGATGGTCAATGGCCAGTGGCTGCGCGCCTACGGCACGGTGCGGGCCGGTGCCGGCGGCTTCGAGATGATTCACCCCGAGTACAAGCTGGCGGCTGATCGCGCTGCACTGCCCACCGAAGCGCGGCTGACCCCCATCTACCCGCTCACGGCCGGCATCACCCAGCAGAAGCTGCGCACCCTCATTGCCGCGGCTTTCGATATCGCCCGCAGCGAACGGGGCCTGATGACCCCGCTGCCGGGCCTGCCGATGCCCGACACGCTGGCCGCCTTGAAACTCATCCACCAGCCGGAGGGCGATGCCGACTCGCGTCAACTGCTCGCGCTCACCCACCCCGCGCAGCGCCGCCTGGTGCACGAGGAGCTGCTCGCCCACCAGCTGTGCATGCGCCTGCTGCGTCGCCAGGTGAAAACCCGCCCTGCTCCGCAGCTCGATGGCATTACCGAGGCCCACCGCGTGTTGCAGGCCGTGCTGCCCTTCAAGCTCACGGGCGCGCAGCAGCGGGTGGTGGGCGAGATCGCGCGCGACGTGGCCGAGGCCCGCCCCATGCTGCGGCTGGTGCAGGGCGATGTCGGCTCGGGCAAGACGGTGGTCGCGGCCGTGGCCCTCGTCGCAGCCGTGCGCGCCGGTTACCAGAGCGCGTTGATGGCGCCGACAGAGCTCCTGGCCGAGCAGCACGCCATCAACCTCGCCCAGTGGTTTGCCCCGCTCGGCATCAACGTGGTGTTTCTCGCCGGCAAGCTGAAGAAATCGCAGAAGGACTTAGCCCTCGCCGCCATCGCCAGCGGCGCCGCTCAAGTGGTTGTGGGCACGCATGCCATGTTCCAGCAGAGTGTCGCCTTCGCAAAGCTCGCACTGGTGGTGGTGGACGAACAGCACCGCTTCGGCGTGCAGCAGCGTCTGGCCCTGCGCGACAAGGGGCCTCAAGGGGCCAGTCCACACCAGCTGATCATGTCGGCCACGCCCATTCCGCGCACGCTGGCGCAGACGCTCTACGCCGATCTCGACGTGAGCGTGATCGACGAGCTGCCGCCGGGCCGCACGCCGATCACCACCGTGGCTCTCGTCAACGAGAAGCGCGGCGAAGTGATCGAACGCATTGGCGCAGCTTGCCGCGAGGGCAAGCAGGTGTACTGGGTGTGCACGCTCATTGAAGACAGCGACGAACTCGAAGCCGAGGCCGCCGAGACCATCGCCCAGCAGCTGCGCCTCGCCCTGCCCGAACTGCACATCGGCCTCGTGCATGGCCGGCTCAAGGCGGCCGAGAAAGCCGCACAGATGGCGGCGTTCAAGGAGCGTGCGACGCAGCTGCTGGTGGCCACCACAGTGATCGAGGTGGGCGTGGACGTGCCCAATGCCAGCATCATGGTCATCGAGAACGCCGAGCGCCTGGGCCTCGCCCAGCTGCACCAGCTGCGCGGCCGCGTGGGCCGTGGGGCGACGGCAAGCCAGTGCGTGCTGCTCTACCAGCCGCCGCTCGGCGTGAATGGCTGCGCACGGCTCGACACGCTCAGGCGCACCACCGACGGCTTCGAGATTGCGCAGAAAGACCTCGAACTGCGCGGCCCCGGCGAACTGCTGGGTCGCCGCCAGACCGGCGTGATTGGCCTGAAGCTCGCCGACCCGCAGCGCGATGCGCCGCTGATCCCCGCCCTGCAAATGCTGGCGGATGAGTGGCTGGACTCGCGCGCGGAGCTGGCGCGCCTGCTGATTCGCCGCTGGGTGGGCGATGTGGAGAAATACGCACAGGTGTAGCGACTAGCGGTTGAGTCAGTTTCAGCCTCTCAGCTACCTTTGCGGGCCCGCGCCTCGGCACTGCCCACTGGAATTGCAATGCTCATCACCAGGCTGAACCCTCGCCTTCTCCGCCACACCGTCTGGCCTCAGCGCGCGCTCTGGGCTGCGCTGATCAGCGGGGCCACGCTGTTCTCCGCCACCGCCAGCACACAGGAAGTCTCGTCGGCTGAAGTGGCGCAGCCGGCCTCCAAGGCGAAGGTGCTGCTGCTGGAAGAAGCGGCGGCAGAGCTGCTGCCTGCTGCGGATCTCGCGCGCCTTGCCGCACAGAAGTGGTTCGAAACCCAGCCGGATGGCTGCCGCTTTCGCCTGGCGGATCCGCCGTCCAGCTTCACGCAGTTTTTTACCAGCACCGATCTCGAAGGCCTCACCGAGCGCGACTGCGGCAAGTTCCGCCTGATTGGCGTCTACAAGAAGAACCAGCTGATCGGCCCCGCGGCCTGGCGCAGCAAGGAGAACCAGAACATCCTGATGGGCCCGCGCTGGGTCAATGACAACCTGCAAGGCGAAGGCGCCGTGGTGTATGCCGATGGCATCCGCATTGAAGGGCCGTTTGTGGCCAGCCATCTGGAGGGGCCAGTGGTCATGCACCGGCTCGATGGCTCGGTCAGCAAGGGCGTGATGTCGAAAAGCAAATGGGCCGCTGGCGAGGTGCGCACCACCAATGCCCAGGGCGAGCTGCTGCGCATCACCACCATCGGCAGCGATGGCAACGGGCAGCGACAACAGCTGTTCGAGGGCGGCCAGCTGACGGCAGACGCTCCCTTGGTCGACAACAAGCGACAGGGCTTTGGGTTCAAGCACTGGGTAGACAGCCAGGGCTTTGCCCAGAAGAAGGCGGCGCTCTGGAAAGACGATCTGGTCGTCTACGAGTCGCCCAGCCTGCTGGAGCTTCAAACCACGCCCTGCACACCACTCATCACCGGGCTGGGCGTGTTCATGCCAGTACCCGACAGCTGCGGTCCAGCGGCACTCGCCACCATTCCGCCGCCGCCACCGCCGCCAGTCGCGCCCGAGCTGGGGGCTGCGACACCGCCCGATACAGCCACTGGATCAGCTCCCGCATCGGCTCTCGATCCAGCTGTTGCAGCCGCCATCGCGGCAGAAACGCTACCCACGCCGCCTGCGCCCATCAAGACGCATCCCTTCGCGGCCTACAGCGAGGATGGGCGCCACTTTGTGCGTGGCCTCATCCGCAACGGCGAGCTGGTGGTGGATGAAGTGGGCTTCGATGGTGGCCAGCGCCGCTACAAGAGCAAGTCCATGGATTCATCGCTCAACGGCGTGGCGCGCTACTACCAGAACGATGAGCTGGTGTTTGATGGCGCGATTCTCGAAGGCGCTTTCGATGGCAGCGGCCTGTGCCGCTTCAACGGCTCGCTGGAACGCTGCGAGTACGCCTACGGCGAGCGAGTGGATCAGCTGTTCAAGACCCGGCTGGAGCTGGAGGCCTACAAGTCGGCCAAGCAGCAGGAGCAGGAACAGCTGATGCGCGCACACCAGGAAAAACTGGCCATCGAGCGCCGCCGCGCCGAAGCCTTGCAGGCGCAGCGCCAGGCGGCGGCCCAGCAGGAGCAAGGCGGCTTTCAGTGGGGCAAGCTCGCTGCACTCGGCGTGGGTGCGCTGGCCGGCGGCATCACCAAGCTGCCCACCGATGTGCAGGCCGACATGATCACCAGCATGGTGGCCGACAGCATGGCCGGCCAGCAGGGGGTTTCGAACATGCAGTCCTCCATGCAGGCCGCGACCGCCAAGGCCGGTGGCGGCGGTGGCACAGGCAGCGCGCTGCTCTCGGCAGGGCCCTCGGCACAGAAGCCTGCACGGCAGATCTTCAACTACCAGGCGACCTGCCCCATCGGCGGCGCACCGTTCAACATCCCGGTGCCCTACCGCACGCAGGCCTGTCTGGAAGCTGCCAAGGACTTCGCCTACACCTACGCCTGCAACGACGCCGACCGCTTTGCAGAGGTCACCAGCAATTGCCAGGCGGCCTGTGGTGGCTCCCCGCAGTGCCAGGAATAATCCTGGCCATCGGCCACAAAAAAGCCCGCTGAAAGCGGGCTTTTCATTTGCAGCTTGAACCTTACAGATCGAACGAAGGGTCGAGCGCTTCGAGTTCCATCTTGGGGGCCTGGATGGCGGGAAGTTCCTGCTCGTCCAGCACGCTTTCGGTGACGTGACCGGCGGCGATTTCCTGCAGGGCTAGCACGGTGGACTTGTGGTTGCCCCAGGGCAGATGGGCTTCGGCACCGCGGGCCAGCTGACGGGCGCGCTTGGCGGCCACGAGGGTGAGCTGGAACTGGTTGGGAATGGCGTTCAGGCAGTCTTCGACGGTGACACGGGCCATGAGTCTCTCTACGGTGGAACTTGTGCGGTCGCGGAGGATAGCCGAGCCGTGCTCAGTTTTCCAGCAACTCGGCAATCAGCGGGGCGTGGCGGGCCTGCTGGGGGGCCAGTGACAGCCGGGGCGCCAGAAACAGCGCCTTGAGCTGCTGCACCGCGCGATCGAAGTCGGCATTGACGACCAGATAGTCGTATTCGGCGTAGTGGCTCATCTCGGCACGGGCCTGGGCCATGCGCTCGGCAATCACGCTGTCGGCATCGGTGCCGCGCCCGCGCAGGCGGCGCTCCAGCTCCTGCTGCGAGGGCGGCAGAATGAAAATGCTTTTGGCAGCCGGCATGGCGGCCCGCACCTGCCGCGCACCCTGCCAGTCGATATCGAGAATCACATCGCGCCCCCCGGCGAGCAGCGCTGCGGTTTCGGCGCGCGCCGTGCCGTAGCGGCGGCCAAACACATGGGCATGCTCCAGAAACGCGGCAGCGCCAATCCGTTCAACGAACTGCGCCTCGTCGATGAAGTGATAGTGCACGCCGTCCACCTCGCCAGCACGCGGCGCGCGGGTGGTGTGGCTCACCGAAATCTGCGCGGTGACGCCCTCAGCGGCCAACTCGGGCAGCAGCGCCCGGGTGAGGCTGGTCTTGCCGCCGCCAGAGGGTGCCGAGACGATCCACAGGGTGCCCGGAGAAGGCGACGGAGTATTGGAGTTCATGCCGCTATTGTGCCGCCTCGCGTCGCGAAAACCTCAGGCATTGAGCGTGGCGGCGTGGTGGTGCAGGTGGTCGGCGATGAAGCTCTGGATGAAGTAGTAGCCGTGGTCATAGCCCGCGTGGCGGCGCAGCGTCAGCGACTGGCCAGCTTCTTTCGCGGCCTGCTCCAGGGCGTCGGGCTGCAGCTGTGCGAGAAACTGATCGCCCAGCCCCTGATCGACCAGGATGTGGCCGGGGTAGCGCACCACGCGCAGCAGCTCGCAGGCGTCATAGCGCTTCCAATGCGCGGCGTCTGGCCCCAGGTAGCGGCCGAAGGCCTTCTGCCCCCAGGGCACGGCGCTGGGA
>CAMTXV010000018.1:0-14848 GCA_947085665.1 uncultured Sinobacteraceae bacterium
ACCCAGCCCTTGAGCTTTTGCTTGCAGGCCCATTCCGGCATCTGAGGGCGGGCGGTGGAGAGCGGGATGAGCGTTTTGCCCTCGAAGCCCTTGCCCGCCGCAAAGCCCTTGCCGCCGCCCCCGCCGCCCCCACCACCGCCGGCAAAGCCACCGAAAGCGCCGCTGCCAAGGCCCGCAAGGCCACTGCCGCCCACACCGAGATTGAGGCCAGTGACCGGGCCGGTGTTCACCACCACGGGGCCGGCATCAATCTCCACATTGGTGAGTGCCGGCGCAGCACTGGCCGACAGATCAGGCCGCGCCAGCGAGGGCGGCGCATCGGGCGGCGGCGGCGGTGCGTTCTCGGGGGCCTGCTGCTGCTCGGGCTCCTGCTGCGGGGTATCGGGTGCCACCTTCACCAGCTGGATGCCCTCGTTGGCAGGGCCCTCAACCAGCCCCGGCAATTCCCGCGGCGTAATAGCCCAGTGCAGAAACGCGAACAGCAGCAGCACCACCAGCGCCCCGGCCGCAGGAGCACCCAGCCAGCGCTGCAGAGGATTAGCGCTCGGGAGTGGCAGCAATTGAGACATTGGCAACCCCGGCGAGGCGCGCCTGATCCATCGCCTCCACCATCAGGCCCGCGCGGGCGTCCTTGTCGGCCTGGATGATCACCGCGGCATCCGGGTTGGCGGCGTGCAGCTTGGCGACGATGCCGCGCACGGCGCGAATATCCACCCGCTGCTTGTCGACGTACACCTCGTTGTTGGCACTGATGCCAACGAAGATGCTGGCCTTCTCCTCCTTCACCGCCGTCTTCGCCGAAGGGCGATTGACCTTGATGCCGGACTCCGCCACGAAGGCGGCGCTGATGATGAAGAAGATCAACAGGTTCATGAAGAAGTCGAGCATCGGGGCGAGATCGATGCCGGTTTCTTCCACTGGGGGGTTGTGCCTTCTGAATCTCATTTGGCGTCCTCCAGGGCGAGCAGCGATTGCAACTCGTCAGACTCACGCCGCGCGCGCGCCGTGTAGTGATGCGCCGAATACATGCCGCTCAGTGCAACTGCCAGACCCGAGAGCGTGCACACCATCGCTTCGCTCACGCCATCGGCCATCGCACGCGGCTCGCTGCGGCCCTTGATGGCCATGACGTCGAACACTTCCAGCATGCCGCCCACGGTGCCGAGCAGGCCCAGCAGCGGGCAGATGGGAATCAGCGCGCGCATCATCGGCAGCGGCGCATTCATGGCCACCGACAGCTCGCCAATCATGGCCATGCGGATGCGCCGCGCGGTCCAGCTGCTGCGCTCGCGGCGTGACTGCCAGCGCGAGGCGGCGGCAGCACGCGCTTCGGGATAGACCTTGTGAAACCACCAGAAGCGCTCGGCGATCAGTGTCCACAGCGTCACCGCCACGGCGAGAATCCACCACACCACGAAGCCGCCGGCATCAACGAACTCGGTGATACCCGTGAAGGGCGCTGCCAGCCACTCAGACACTGGCGCCTCCCTGCTGCTGCTCGATGCGCTCGGCCAACAGGCCCGCCGATTGCTCGTCCATCACCTGCACGATGGCGCGCGAGCGCGAGGCCAGAATGGCGTTGATGAACAGCAGCGGGATCGCGATGCCCAGACCCAGCACCGTCGCGATCATGGCCTTGGAGATGCCCCCGGCCATCAGCTTGGGGTCGCTGCTGCCGGCCTCGGTGATCACCTGGAAGGTTTCGATCATGCCGGCCACCGTGCCCAGCAGACCCAGCAAGGGACCGGCCGCGATGACCAGACGGATGAACTGCTGGAAGCGCTCGATGGCCGGCGTTTCCTTCAACACCGCTTCCGAGAGCCTGAGTTCCAGCACCTCCGGGTCGTGCTTCTCCACATCGTTCTTGAACACCTGCAACACGCGGCCCAGGGGGTTGTTGTCGCTGGGCGCGCGCGGGTTGGCGAGCTGCGCCTTCACCGCGGCATCCACGCGCAGCAGATAAACCAGCTGGTAGACCGCCACCGCAAAACCGATGAGCCCCACCACGATGATCACGTAGCCCGGCCAGCCACCCTGGTGCACGCGCTCTTCCATCGTCGGGCGCTCCACCTGCAGCGACAGCAGGCCGCCGCGCGTGGGGTCGATGAGAATGGGCGCGACACCGGTGGTGGCCTCGCTGAAGTCTTGAGCCAGCGAGCGGTCGCTTCGCGGCGGCTGGCGCGAGAGCGCCCGCAGCGGGCCACCGCCTTCCGGCACCACCAGATAGTCGCGGCCAGCAAAGGCAGTGAAGCTGCCCACGCGCAGTACATCGGCCATGCTCTTCGCTCCCAGAGGGTCCACCACTTCCGCCTTGAACCGCGCCGAACGGCCCTGCTCGGTGATCTCCTGCTGCAGGATGAACCAGAGGCCTTCGAGCTGGTTGATGCTCGGCAGCGCCGGGTTCTTGGCAATGGCATCGAGCTTGGCGAGCCGCTGCGGATACTGGGCGTTGATGAAGCTGTCGGACAGCACACTGCCGAGATCTGCCGCAGAAGTGCGTGCGGCGGCATACACCTGAGTGAAATCGCCGGAGCGTGCGGCGAGCTGCTGCTTCAGCTCTGCAATGTCGCGCTGGTTGGCATCGAAGCGGCCTTTGACGCCTGCAACACGCGCCTCCACGGTGGCGCGCTCGGCCTCGGCCTTGGCCAGCAGTGCAGCCTGCTCGCTCTTGTTCTTGATGAAGCGCTGCTCGCGCTCCTGGTTGATCTTGCTGGTTTGCTGGGCGGACTCACGCACCTGGTTAAGCAGGGCGTCGAGACCGCTGGGCGTGGTCTGGGCCTGAGCGGCACAGGCCGCCAGCAGACCGCATGCGAGCAGCAGTCTGAGCCTCATTTCGCACCCCCTGCCGCCACCGGCATGGGCAGGTGCAGCACGTCCGGTGCGGTGATCTCACGCGCCATGCGCAGCCCTTTGCGAATGCTGCCGCGCCATTCGTTCTCCAAGGGTTCCCAGCGCTTGGCGGGCGCATCCCAGCGACCCGCCTCCTCGCCATCGAGCGTGAGGTAGAACAGCGAGGCGCGGCCCACGCGCAGCACATCCACCTCGCGCGCCGTGCCCTCGCTGCCCACCTGTGCGCGCTCCACACCCAGCGAACGGCCGTAGTCGATCTCAATCTGGTAGGCCTCCAGCAGGCGGCGGTAACGCTCCGCACTGGTGGCTTCGGGGTCGGCCATCAGGCGCTTGAGGTTGTCGACGCGCTCGCGGCGCTCCTGCTTCAGAAACGGCAGGTCGAGGGTGACGAACTTGTCGAGCGAATCGAGCATGCGCAGCATCAGCGGCGTGAGCTCGCGCTCGGTGCGCTCGATTTCCACCAACTGCTGCTGCAGCGAGGTTTTCTCGGCCTGCTGCGCGCCCAGCAACTGCTCCAGCTGCTTGGCATACACGCTGAGTTGCTGCGCCTGCCAGGTGGCCGCGCGGTAGCGCTCCAGCATGGTGCGGGTGGAATCATCAAGGCCATCGATGCGGCGCTGGCTATCGGCCGAGGCGCGGTTGGCGTCGATGGTGGCCTTCAGCGCCTGCTCGATCTTGTCTGGCGCGGGGGCCTGGGCAAAGGCAGCGGCGGGCAGCAGGGCCAGCAGCACAGCGAGAGTCTTAACTTGCACGATCGACCTTGGGCAGCGGCAGGGGAACACGGTTGAGGCGTTGCAGAATGGGGCGGAGCCAGCCATCGATCTCGTGCACCATGTCTTCGGTGTCGATGTCGTCAATCACCCAGTGGCTGCGCTCGGGCCAGTGGCGATAGGTGGCATTGGCATAGCGGGCCGCCACCTTCTTCACCACCGCAGCGGGCGTGAGGGAATCACGACCTGCACTCAGCACGTAGACCGGGCACTGCACCTTGCTGGGGTCCACCCGGGTGCTCTTGCGGCTGTCGGCCCACCAGAACGCGATCTCACTCAATGCACGGCCTGATTCGTGGACGAGGCTGTTGATGATTTTCTCCTGCTGCGTCACATGCAGGCCATTGACCGCATAACGGCGCGCCTGTTCCGCACTGAGCCGGTGCGGGCGTTTCCAGAAGCCGGGCCGACTCAGAATGGGCAGGCTCCAGGCCAGCACCTTCAGGCGGATGGCATTGATACCGGCCGGCGAGGCCGGCGTGAGCAGAACGAGTGCCGCCGTGGGCAGCTGGGCGGCCAGACGCTGCGCCACCAGTCCGCCCATGGAGTGTCCCACCAGCACCGGCGGGTGCGTGAAGCCCTGGGCGGTGATGTAGTCCTTCACCGACTGCACGTAGTCGTTCAGCGAGAGTGCGGCCACGGCCTCGGCCTGCCCCGGCTCGCGGGCATGGTGGGGCAGCGCGGGCCGGTGCGTGTCGTAGGTGCGCGCGCGGAACAGCTCGTCGAGCTTGGTCAGGTGCGTGGGGTTGCACCACATGCCGTGAATGAAGACGACGGGAATGCCCATGGAGTGCTCAGTAGCCTGAAAGAATCTTGTTGGAGGCCCGCGCCAGCCGCGCCGGCACCAGCTTGTTCATGAGCGCCAGCACTCGCGTCTGCCCGCCCGGATACCAGTGCACGGGGCTGCGCCAGGCTGCGCGGGTGGCTGCGTTGTAGACGATGGCGGCGATGTCATCAGCCGTCAGCCGCACGCCGAGATTGCGGATGCTCTTGGGCGGCTCGCCCACGCCCTGCACCATGGGGGTATCCACGAACAACGGCAGCACATCGCAAACGTAGACGCCGCGGCGCGCCCACTCGATGTTCAGCGCCTCGGTGAACCCCCGTACAAAAAACTTGCTGGCCGAATACACCACAAAGGCCGGCGTGCCGTAGATAGCCGAGGCCGAAGCCATGTTGATGACGCGGCCCTTCGCCGCGGCCAGGTACGGAAACGCCGCATGGCAGCCGTTGACCACCCCCTTGGTATTGACCTCGATCAGCGTGTGCAGACGCGCCAGCGGCAGGGTTTCGAAATCGCCGGTGGCGAGCACGCCGGCATTGTTGAACAGCACATCGATGCGGCCATCGCTGGGTTCAGCGAAGTCAGCGAGTGCGCCGGCAAAGCCCTTGGCATCCGTCACATCCAGCTTGCCGATGACCGCTTGCGGGCCAATCTGGCTCGCCAGTGCTTTGAGCCCGATGAGGTTGGTGTCGTACAGACCAACCCGCCAGCCAGCAGCCGCAAAACGCAGCGCGGTGGCGCGACCAATGCCGGCTGCCGCGCCGGTGATGAAGATGCTCTTGCGTGCTCTGCCCATGAACTTTCTAGCTCGTTTTAGACTGTGCGCTCCTCGCGAGCTTGACTGTAACAAGCATCCACGCCCACACGCACGGAGAAAATGAATGGCTGCCCACAACGCCGGCTTCATCGCCTTGGTCAACGATGCGAAATCGCGCATTCAGGAAGTGCAGGCCCATGAACTGCCCGCGCTGATGACGAGTACGCCAGGTTTGAAGCTGATCGACACCCGCGAAGAAAGTGAATATGCCGCAGGCCATGTCAGCGGCGCGCAATGGATGGGCAAGGGTGTGATCGAGCGCGACATTGAAACCGCCGTGCCCGACAAGAGCACGCCGCTCTATCTCTACTGCGGCGGCGGCTTTCGCTCGGCACTCGCGGCCGATGCGCTGCAGAAGATGGGCTACACCAAGGTCGTGTCGGTGGATGGCGGCTGGCG
Source organism: uncultured Sinobacteraceae bacterium (assembly GCA_947085665.1). GTDB lineage: Bacteria > Pseudomonadota > Gammaproteobacteria > Nevskiales > Nevskiaceae > Stagnimonas. Next base: position 5,621 of record CAMTXV010000018.1, read on the forward strand.
GGTGCTGAAAGATCTGCTGCCGACGACGAAATAGGGCTTCATTCGCGCGGCTGGATCAGCGGAATGACCTTGCGGCCGTGGCGGCGATAGATACGAAAGTCGCTGTCGAGCGTGAGCACCTGGCAGGGGTCGTACAGCTCGCTCATGCGGATGAGGCAGGCGTCGGCCAGCGATGCCGGCACGTTGTCGAAGCGGGCAAACAGGCGGGCCACGGAGTCGGCCTCTTCGCTCAATGACATGCCGATGCGCACCACACCGCGCTGCAGCAGCGCCAATGCCTTGCCAGGGTCGAAGCCTGCGCGTGCCAGCAGAAAGCAGGTTTCGGCCACCACGGCTTCACAGGTGATGAAGGGGCCGGCATGACTGGCGAACTGAGCGCTGGCCCAGGCATGGTGCTGTTCGCCCCGGCAGTGCAGTGCCACCCAGGGGCCGGTGTCGAGAATGATTGCCGTCATACCTTGCCGAAATCGGCGAGATGCTTGGGGTTGCTGGCGAGGTCTTTCGGCCCGCCCTTGAAGCAGCCAACAAGATCGCCCGCTTGATCCAGCGCCGAGACAAAGGGTTCCGGCTCGCCGGATTGCGCCATGTAGCGGCTGAGCGCCCTGCGCGCGAGTTCAGACTTGCTGAGCTTGGCGCGCCGGCTGGCACGCTCCAGCTCCTGGCCGAGCTGCTCCGAGATTTTCAAGGTGAGTGTGATCATTGCCAAGGCTCCAGGTAATACCGCATGCCAGACGATGATACCGCTGGTTTACTCCAGCGGCCGAATCAGTAGCTAATGCCGACAATCTCCAGCTCCACCTCGCCCACCGGCAGCGTCACCCGCAGCACATCGCCAAGGCCCTTCTTGATCAGGGCGCGGGCCAGGGGCGAGTCGATGCTGATGGCGCCACTCGCAAAGTCGGTTTCATCACCCCCCACGATGCGGTAGCGGCTCTCCTCGCCGGTGTCGGTGTTGGCCACCGTCACCGTGGCGCCAAAGAACACGCGGCTGGCATCGGTGGGTTTCGACTCCACCACCTTGAAGTCCGGCAGGCGGCGCTGCAGGTAGTGCACGCGGGCGTCGATCTCGCGCAGCTCCTTCTTGCGGTAGATGTATTCAGCGTTCTCGCTGCGGTCGCCCTCGGCTGCCGCCGCCGCCAGCGCGCGCACCACCTCGGGCCGGCGCACGCGGTAGAGCTGGTCGTACTCGGCCCTCAATTTTTCGAAGCCGGTGCGCGTGATGTAGACGGAGGCCGGGCCATCCGGATTGGGCGGGCGCCAGCGGCTCATGCGCCGCGGGCCTGCTGCTGCGCGGCCCGGCGTTGCTCCTGTGCCTGCTTGGCGGCAATGAGACTGGGCAGCAGCACCAAGGTGCAGAGGAGGATCACGCCCAGCCCCACGGTGAGCAACAGCCCCATGCTCACCATGCCGGGATGGCGCGCCAGCATCAGGTCGCCGAAGTTGGCCATGGTCACCAGGGCGCCAAACAGCACCGCGCGGGTGGCGCCGGTCTTCAACAGGTTGGCACCCGGCGGCATGCGGCGCGCCTGCTGCACCAGGTACACGCCGTAGTCCACGCCCACACCCAGCAGCAGCGGCAGGGCAATGACATTCGCGAAGTTGAAGGGGGTATTGGTGACCACCGAGGCCGCCATGGTGAGCAGGCCGGCAATGCCCAGCGGCAACAGCACCAGCAGGGTGTCGCGCACGCTGCGCAGCAGAATCAGCAGCAGCAGACTGATGGCGCCGGCCGAATAGGCAAAGGCCTGCTGGAAACTTTGCACCACGGCCTCACCGGCTTCGATCATGCCCACCGGCGGGCCGCTCACGGCAGGGGCCACCTGCTGCACGGCGCGCACGAAGGCGCGGGTGTTGTCGTTGTCGTCGAGCACGGCGCGCGGCCAGATCTCCACGCGCTGATCGCCATTGCTGGCCAGCCAGCGCGCCCGCAGCCACAGCGGCAGGTCATCCACGGTGACGGCGCGCGCGGTCATCAACCTTTGCAGCTGGGTGATCTGCGCGCCCAGGTTGTCGAGCAGATTGCTGCGCAGCAGGCCCACCGCCTCGGCCGCATTGGGGCTGGATTGCAACTGCTCCAGCGCGCTTGCCAGACGCGCGGCCGCCGCCGCCGAAGGCCCCTGCCATTGCCGCGCGGCGCGCTGCATGGCCACCTCCAGGCGGTCGAGCGAGGCCGCATCTTCGGCGCGGGTCAGCACCGTCAGCTCGCTGGGGGTGGTGAGTGCCGGGCCGAGGCTGAAGGCCAGCTCTTCGATCACGGCCAGCTTGTCATCCTGCGCTTTGGGTACGAGGTCATCCAGCGTCACCACCTGCCGCACTTCGGGCACGGCACGCAGCCTTTCAGCCAATGCCGCAGCAGCAGCCGCATCAGGCACCACGGCCGAGAGCGTCAGCGTGGGCACGCTGGTGTCGGCCAAGAGATCGCGGAAGGTGCTCACCGACTCGGCCTCGGGGTCGCGCAGGTGCAGGGGGTCGAAGTCGAAACGCGCCTGCGGGGCAATGACCACCGCCACCAGCACCAGCACGCCCATCACCAGCCAGATGGGCCGCTGACGGCGGTAGGGCAGCTCCAGCAGCACATCCATGGCGCGGCCCGGCAGCGCGGGGCCGGGGGCTGGTGGGGGCAGCAGCGTGAGCAGCGCCGGCAACAGCGTGAGGCTGGCAATGAGGCTGATGAACATGCCGGCGCCCGAGATCAGCCCCAGTCCCGCAATGCCCGTGAACGAGGTCGGTACGAAGGCGAGAAACCCCAGCGAAGTGGTGGCCGCGCACACGAACATGAAGCCGCCGATATCGCCCGCGGCCTGCGGTATGGCTTCGCGGTGCGGCACCTTGTGCTGGCGCAGCTCGCGGTAGCGCAGCGCCAGATACAGGGCGTAGTCAAGACCCAGGCCCACGTACAACACGGCAAAGGCCATGGAGATGAGATTGAGCTTCTGCACTGCAAGGCCTGCAAAGGCGGCCGTGAGCACCAGGCCAAACAGCAGCGTGAGCACCGTGGCCAGCACCAGCCGCCCGGCGCGCAGGGCAATAAACAGCAACACCGCCGACAGCAGCAGCGCCACGCCAAAGGCCAGCAACGCACCCTTGAAGGCCATGCCAATTTCCTCGTGCTCCAGCGCGATGCGGCCGGTGAGGCGCATGCGCACATCGGCATAGCCCGCAGCGCCGCCCTGCACCTGGGCGATGGCCGTGCGGATGGCCGCCACCGGCACGGCGGCCGGTTGCAGGCGGCCGTAGTCGAGCACCGGAACCAGCTCGATGAACTTGCGCGGCGACGGCGCCAGACCCGCCGGAGTGGCCATCAGCTGGCCCCAGTTCATGGGCGCTTTCTGCCCGGCGGCAGCGGCCAGGGTAGCGGCCGACACCGCATCGAGCGCCGGCACCAGGTCGAAATCCGGCGTGCCCTGCTGCGGCACCAGCAGGGCTTTTTCGATCAGCCCCGCCACGCCGCTCAGACTGGGCTCGCGGGCCAGCGCGCCCAAGAAGGGCTGCGCGCGCAGCACGCCATCGGCGAAATCCTGCAGGGCTTCGGGCTCCAGGTAGAGCAGGCCGTTCTGCTGAAAATACGGTTCGAGTTCCGCCGCACGCACTTCGCTGAAGACCGCGATCTGCGGCTTGAGCAGCGCAGCCAGTGCCGTCTGTGCGGCGGCCGTGCGGCTGGGCTCGGCGCTCTCCAGCACCAGCACCAGGCCGGCATCGCTGTTGGGAAAAGCCTTTTCAAACGCCAGCTCGGCCTGCCGCCAGGGCAGGTTTTTGTCGAGCATGTTGGCGGGATTGGTATCCACGGACAGCCGCAGCGCCGCAATCACCACCGCCACCACCGCAAGAGCCGCACACACGCCCGCAACGGCAGCGGCCCAGCGCTGGATGAACAGAACCCACAGGTGCAGCAGGCCTTGCAGACGGTCGCTCATGGGGGACTGTGGTGAGGTTGGGAGGTGAACGGTGGGCCAGCTTAAGCGGCGATGCACCGCCACGGAAAGCCGCGCGCTGCATGCCCTGCTCGCATGGCAGTTCTGCTCCGGCCCCATCGCCTCAAGAGCCGTGGCGCCGGACTCGTCTGGTAACCTTGCTGCCACTTTTTGATGCATGGCTCGACGCCATTTGCCGCACCTTATGTTTTTCGTTCTCCCGCGCTCGCTCCTCGCCCCCGCCCTGCTCGCCCTTACCGCCGCCTGGCCTGCGGCTGCGGCGAGTCCAGCCGAGACCATCACCGGCTTTCACGCCACCCTCACCGACGCCATGAGCCGCAGCACCAAGCTGGGCTGCGAAGGCCGCACCAAACTCGTGCAGCCGGCGGTGGAAGCCACCTTCGATCTCCCCTTTCTGGCCGAGCGCGCCCTGCGCCGTCACTGGAAAACACTGGACGACACCCAGCGCAGCCGCTTCGCCGCCGCCCTGCACAGCAGTGTGATCAGCACCTACGCCACCGAGTTTTCGGCACCTGGCGCCGTGGCCTTTGCCACGCTCGGCAGCGAGTCCCTCGCTAATGGTGATGCCCTGGTGCGCACCACCTTGACGCCCAAGGGCAGTAGCGCCATCACGCTCGATTACGTCATGAAGCCGCGTGCCGAGGGCTGGCAGGTGGTCAATGTCATGGCAGACGGCGTGAGTGACCTCGCCCTGCGCGCCACCCAGTACGACAGCCTGTTCAAGAGCCAGGGCTTTGAAGCGCTGATGAGCAAGCTTGATCAGCAAACCCGCCAGCTCAAGGCCCGCTGCTCATGAGCGGGCGGTGCGGCTCACGGGTCTTCGCGGCCCTGTTGCTGAGCAGCGTCGGCGCTCTGGCCATGGCGCAAGACAGCACCCGCCCGCAGGAACTCGAGCAGGTCACCGTCACCGCCACCAAGGTGGCGCAGACGCTGGAAAAAGTGCCGGCCTCGGTCACCTCGCTGGGCGAGGAGTTTCTGCGCGAACGCGCCATCAGCAATTTTCAGGAAGCCAGCGACTACGCCGCCAACGTCACCATGAATGTCTCGGGCTCGGCCGGTCAGTTCGTGATTCGCGGCCTGGGCACGCCCGACAGCAACTTGGGCTTCGACCCCTCGGTGGGCACGGTGGTGGACGGCGTGTATTACGGCCGCGCCTACTTTCTCTCGGCCTTCTTCAATGACGTGGACCGCTTCGAGATTCTGCGCGGGCCGCAGGGCACGCTGTTTGGCAAGAACTCCACGGCGGGCCTCTTCAATGTGGTCACCAACAAGCCCGGCAACAAGCTGGCCTTCGATGGCGAGGTGCTCAACCGCGGCTATGGCGATTTCATTGTGCGGCCGGCGGTGTCGATCCCCATCAATGAAGACTTCGGCGTGCGCCTGTCCGGCAACTTCCAGAATGGCGACACCAACACGCTCTACAACACCTTTCTGGCGCGGCCAGAAGAAAACGAGGAGATCAACAGCCTGCGCCTGCGCAGCCGCTATGCCACCGACAATGGCGTCGTGCTCGATTTCACCGCACTGCGCTCGAACTACACCCAGAACAACTCCAACTTCCAGCTCACCAACATCAGCGCGGCAATGGAAGAAGCCATCCGCCGCTACGACCCGGACTACGACGACAACTTCGACAACCGCACCGTCTCCACCGATTTTCCGAGTGCCGAGCAGTCCACCATCCAGAGTTATGCGCTGACGCTGGAATCCCCCCTGCCGAGTTTCGGCGGCATCAGCAACTTCAAGGTGACGGCCATTACCGCCTATGCGGAATCGAAAGCCCGCCAGCGCAACATCGATGCCGACTTCACCGCCATCCCCTTCATCAGCGATAGCCTCATCGAGCCCAGTATCTACCGGCAGGTGTCGGAAGAGATCCGCTTCACCGGCAACGGCAAGGACCTGTTCGGTTACGGCCATGGCATCAGTTTCATTGCCGGCATCTATCTCTCGAAGGCCAGCTATGGCGCCTCGGACCTCTTCCAGCTCGAAAGTCTCGACGGTGCGCTGGCCTATTGCACGGCTTCTGATTTCGGCGGGCCTTCCAACTGCAACGAGAACATTCCGGCAGGCGCTGGCGGGCTCGGCACCACCGTGGCCATGGCACTGCGCGATGTACTGCCGCTGCTCGATGCCACCGGCATCAACAACCAGAACGTGCAGACCCGGCTCACGCAGAACGAGCAGACCATCGCCGGCTTCGGCCAGTTTGAATACAACTTTCTGCCCAAGTGGGCGGTCATCGGCGGCCTGCGCTACGGCGCCTTCCGCAAGGATGGCCTGGCCGAAGCCACCGTATCGAGCCCCATCATCGGCTTCATTGCCAATGCCGAAACCCATCAGACGCCGTTGTCGCGTCGTGAGGGCGACTACTCGCCCAAAGGCGGCCTGAAGTTCTCGCCCAGCAAGCAGGTGTCGCATTACTTCACCTATGCGCGTGGCTACAAGAACGGCGGCTTCAACGGCCTGCCGCTGCGCAGCACCGAAAACGTGTACGGCCCCGAGCGCGCCACCAGCTATGAGTTCGGCACCAAGGCGCGCCTGTTCAAGGGCCGCATGCGGGTGAGCGGCTCGGCGTTTTTCACCGACTTCAGCAATTTGCAGGTGTCCACCTTTCTCGCCAACCGCTTCCTCGTGCTGAATGCGGGTCGGGCGGAATCGCGCGGCGGCGAAATTGATTTTCAGTGGCTACCCGAAGCCGCGCCCTTCCTGATGTTCCGCAGCAGCGTGGGCTACACCGATGCCCGCTACCGCGACTACCCCAACGGCCCCTGCTACGCCGATGCCGAGGGCTGCACCCAGCAGGATCTCTCGGGCAAGCGCCTGCCCTATGCCCCGCGCTGGACGGCCGCCGTGGCCCCCAATCTGTTTTTCCCGCTCGGCAATGGCCTCACCGGCACGCTGGGGCTGGACTGGGTATTCCGCAGCAGCCGCTTTTTGGATGTGGACTTGGACCCCCGCAAGAAGCAGGGGGCTACCAACCTCTACAACGCCTTCGTGGTGATCAACGACGCCAGCCGCCAGTGGGCCGTGAACTTAGGGATTCGCAACATCACGGACACCCGTTACTACGACCAGGTGGTGAGCCAGCCGCTGGCCCCCGGCAACTTTGCCTCCGCCGGCATCAACGAGCCCCGCACCTTCACGCAGAGCATCAGCTTTTCGTTTTAACCCTCGCGCTTCAATCGCTCGTTCAATACGCTGTGGAAATGTCGAGAGCACCGCCGATACGGGCGGTGCTCTTGTGTCCAAGGCGTGACCTACAGCCGCAAGTGCTCACCCCGAGCACCAATGGAGCGTTCAAAAATGTCGGAATCCCTTTTTAGAGTCCTCCTGATCGGCGCTGCCATTTTCTTCGCCGGCTTCTTCGGCGTGGTGGTGGTGCCTCCGCTGCTTGAAAACCCGGATGTCTGGGGCGCATTGGCCGCTGGGTTCGTGAACCCCTATGCCAGCGGCTATTCGACGGACGTTCTCGTTTGCTGGTGCATTCTTGCGGCCTGGGTGGTTTACGAAGCCAGGACCTACTCGGTGAGAAACGGCTGGGTGTGCCTGCTGCTGGGCTTGGTTCCGGGCGTCGCAGTGGGGTTTGCCGCGTATCTGCTGCTTCGGCAGAAGCAACTCAAAGTAACCAAGCGCGATTCATAACGAGAGGCTTCAAGGACCACCATGCCCGCCCACGAAAAACTCAACTACGTCGAATATCCCGCCCGCGATCTGGCCGCCACCAAGACGTTTTTCAGTGCCGTGTTTGGCTGGACCTTCGAGGACTACGGCCCCGCCTACACCGCGTTCTCAGGCCAGGGACTCGATGGCGGCTTCTACCAGGCAGACCTCGCCGCCAGCACGGCCACCGGCAGCGCGCTGCTGGTGTTTTTCAGCGAGCGCCTTGAAGAAACGCTGAGCAAGGTGGTGGCTGCGGGCGGGGTGATTGTGCAGCCCATCTTCGCCTTCCCCGGTGGGCGGCGGTTTCATTTCACCGAGCCCAGCGGCAACGAGTTTGCGGTGTGGGCAGCCCCTTGAGGCATCGCTGCATCGGCGGCTCACTGCACTCTGCCCAGAAACCAGACACCCGCACCGTAGGGCTTGAAAAGCTGCTTGCCGTTTGCGCAGTGGGCCAGTGGCTGCGCTAGGGCGTCTGACTCGAAGATTTTGCTGAGTGGGCGAGAACCCCCTCCCCTGGCCCCTCCCCGCAAGGGGGAGGGGAAACTACGCGGAAGGCGGAAACTGCGCACCGTCATGGTGATGGCGCCAACGGCTCCCCTCCCCCTTGTGGGGAGGGGCTGGGGGAGGGGGTAGAGGCGGCAGCGCTACAGCATCGCCGTCATGCGCGCGATGCGCTCGGCCTGGATGCGGTTGAGGTTGCGGAAGATGGTGGCGGCAATGCGCGGGTGACGCAGGCGCAGGCGTTCGAGGTCCTGGCTATCGAAGCGCAGCAGGCGCACGGGGCTCAGGGCATCAATGTTGGCGGTGCGGCGTTGGCCAAAGTAGCCGGCCTCGCCCATCACCGCGCCGCGGCCCATGGTGCTGAGTGTCTTGCGCTCGTCATGGCGCTCCACCCAGGCCTCCACCTGGCCATCAACGATCACGTACATGTCGCGGGCGTAATCGCCTTCGGTAATCACGCGACTGCCCGCCGGGAGTTTTTCGAGCCGCGACAGCAATGCAAAGGTGCGCGCCTGCCGGAGCGACAAACCGGACAGCAGCGGAATGGTGTGCTGCGGGCTGTGGCCCAAGTCCAGCCGCAGGATGTCCCAGAGGGTGACGATGCGCACCATCGAGGCGAGTGCGGGCGTGAGCGTGATGTCGCTGGCCCAGCTCAGAAACAGCGTGAAGGCCGCGAGCAGGCCGAACTGCACCTGGCTTTCCATGTCGGCCCCCGTGAACACCAGAAAGCCCAGGCACAGAGCCAGCATGGTGAGCGTGATGGGGCGCAGCACCGAGGCGAGCGCGTGGCGCACGGCCTCTACCTCGCTGCCGCGGGCGCGAGCCTCCTTGTTGAAGCGCACCATGTAATGAATGGTGTCGTCCACCGAAATGCCGAGCACGATGCTGGCGATGATGCTGGTGGTGGGCGTCAGCCCAATGCCCGTGAGCTGCAACAGGCCGTAGTAAATCGACACCGGCACCAGATTGGGCAGCAGCGCCACGGCCGCCGCGCGCGGCGAGGTGAAGATGATTGAGAGAATCACCCAGATGAGCAGCGCAGTGAGCGCCACGGAAGCCCACTGCCCACTGCCCAGTTCATCGGCCGTGCGGGTGGCCAGCAGGCTGCTGCCCGTGAGTTTGGCGGTGAGGG